>DAOWCW010000003.1 GCA_030639395.1 archaeon | reverse complement strand
TCTTTTGATTTAGAATTTTCAAGAGCATGTAATTTAAAATGTAGATATTGTTATGCGGGAGGAAAAGCATTGTCTAAAGAATTATCTTTAGATGAAATTAAATCTGTAATTGATCAAGCAGTGGATTTGGGAGCTAAAAATGTTGTGAATATAGGAGGCGGGGAACCTCTAATGTATAGACATTATTGGGAAATTTTGAAATATGAAAGAGAAAAGGGTTTAAAATCAATTACATTTACAAATGGTTCATTTATCTCAAAAGAAGTTGCAAAAAAACTCTTTGATTTAAAGGAAAATATTGCTTTGAAATATAATTCTGATGATAACAAAATACAAGATTGGATGGTTCAAAGAAAAGGTGCTGGAAAAAAGATAAAGCAAGCATTAAAAAATCTTTTAGAAGCAGGATATACAAAGGAGGGATCGCCGTTACTTGCATTAGAGACAGTTGTTACAAAGCAAAATTATGGAGAAATAGAAAAATTATATAAGCGATGGAGAAGAAAAAACATTATTCCCTATGTTGAAATTCTTACAAAACAAGGATTAGCAACTGAAAATGATTTGGGAATTAGCCCAAAAAAAGGAAAGGAATTATTTCAAAAACTACTAAATTACGACAAAAAGAGATGGGGAATAACTTGGCCATTAACTCCTCCAATAGCAGGCCAGACTTGTAAAAGAATGCTGTATTCTGTTTATGTTAGAAGTGATGGCAATATTCAACCTTGTCCAGGGGTGGAAATTGAAACTACTGATTCAAATGTAAGGAATAGATCTCTGAAATGGATGTTGAAAAATTTAAAAGTTTTTGAAAATGTTAGAAATATTTATAAAAATTTAAAAGGAAAATGTGCAAATTGTATTTATAGCAAGGAATTTGGTTGTTATGGATGTAGAGGAACTGCCTTATTTGAAAGTGATGATTATTTGGCAGAAGATCCTAGCTGTTGGTACGTTTATGGTAAAGGCAAATGAAAGAAACATTAAAGGAATTTGATATTAAGTATGAAATTATAAATCATTCATTAAGTGGCAAAACTACTCTTGATGCAAAAAAAGCACTATCTATCCAGACAAAGAATATTTTAAAATCACTTTTATTAAAATCTAAAAAGGGTCATTATGTTGGCATAATTATCCAGGGAGATCAAAAAGCAAACATAAAGTATATTGAAGATTATTTTCAGCATAAATACAAAGATAATAGATTTAAAAAATTAAGGATGGCTACTCAGGATGAAATTTATTCCGTACTAGGTTATAAAATTGGGGGAGTGCCCCCTACTGCTTTCTATAAAAAATGCGAAGTAATTTGTGATAATTCATTATTAGATGCTTGTTTTGTTGTTGGTTCGGCAGGAAATGAGCATAGTGGACTTAAAATAAATCCAAAAGAGCTAAAAAAGTTATATTATCATTGGGACAAGATAACGTTTTAAATAGATTGCATCAAGAGTAAATTCATTTTTTCATATTGTAGTTTAATCATAGGCAGTTAATTTCTTTTATATCTAAGAAAAATTATAATTCTTGCTTTAATATAAAAATATAAAATAAAATAAAAAATTGGGTTTTGCCCAGTAGGTAGATCTGGTGATCTAAATTTAACTTAAATCGTCAAGTCCGAGTTCGTTTGCACTTACTTCTCTATCTTCGTGGTCAAATTGGCTTACATTTTTTCCTAGGATATAAGGAGATTTTACTCCGGTCATAATTGTGATGACTCTTACTCTTCCTTGGAATTCTTTATTGACTCGTGCTCCGATGATAACTTGTGCTTCTGGAGATAGGTTTTCTGTAACCAGTCGTCCAATTGTGTCGAATTCTTCGAGCTTCATGTCGGGTCCGCATGTGATGTGGATTAGTGCACCTGTTGCACCTCTGTAATCTACGTCGAGAAGTGGATGTGTTAATGCTTGTTGCACTGCCGCATCTACTCTTGCGTTGGAATTGTCTTCACCGATACCGATTACTGCGACATCTCCATTTCTCATGATTGAAGATACATCTGCATAATCCAAATTAATCAAAGAAGGTATTGTGATACATTCTACGATTCCTTTAATCATGGTTGAGACTAACTCGTTTGCTACTGCGAAAGCTTGTTCCATAGGGAGCGAGCCTGCAATGTCAACTAGTCGGTTGTTATCTAGAACGATAACTGTGTCGACTGTTTCTCGAAGTTCTTGTAGTCCGAATTCTGCTTTGTCGATTCTTGCTTTTTCTGCCTCAAAGGGCATTGTTACAACTGCGATAACTACTGCGCCTGCTTCTTTAGCGAGTTGAGCAACAACAGGTATGGCTCCGGTTCCGGATCCACCTCCCATTCCAGCCAGAACGAAAACCATATCCGAATTCGCTACGGATTTCTTCAGGTCGGTTAGAGATTCTTTTGCTGCTTCTCTGCCTTTTTTAGGGTATCCTCCACATCCTAGTCCACGAGTTAGTTCTTTTCCTATTAGGAGTTTCTCGTCGGCTTTTGTGATTGATAAGTGCAAAGCATCGGTATTTATTCCGTAAATTGTTGCACCATTAATACCTTTATTAAATAGCCAGGTCGCCATGTTACATCCGCATCCTCCGCATCCGAAAACTTTGATTGAGGCTTTCCCCGCTCTTAAGTCATCGAAGTTGATTGAGTTTGCTTCTGCAGATTGTATTGCTTCTTTTGCAAAATCTAGTGGCATTTTCTTTTTTGTTTAAACCTCCTTTCAAGTGTCATGGTAAATATGGAGAGGTTTTTGTTTAAAAGAATATGTGTGGTTAGAAAATGTCAATCTAATGTTGTGTGGTTCGGTTCCAGTTTTGGATTAGATTGTGTCGTTTTTTGAGTTCCGCTAATTGATAATTTTTACTAGTTGTTCTTTTTTCTATTGCGTAGTCTCCAACTCCTGAAAAATTCGAAATCATATTTGAAGTTACAGTCATTGCTGTTGCAAAATTTATATATTTTTTTATCGTTTCTTTTTCTGATTCTTCAATAAAGACGAAATCAGGATTGGGGGACAATAGAGGATCTCTTATGATTGAGATTATTTCATACGTATCTGGACTAAATTCTGCGAAGGTGCTGTTGTAAGTATATTCTGTTAGTGTTCCTGTGTTTTTTCTTTTTACGCCATGAATATGTCCAATTATTCTGTCGTTAATATTAATAGGGGTTCCTCCGAGTCCAACTTTTTCTGACGCCCATTTTTCTCCAGGGTAAAGGATGGTTTGATCTTTTAATTTTCCAAAAGTGTCTTTCCAGAATTCTTGAGTTTGTAATTGTTTGATTGAATCAAATGGTGTTGCTTGTATACTGTCTCCTATTCTATGGAGAAGTATTGATTTTCCCTCTGATGAGTACACTATTGTTGCGTCTTTGTCCATTATAAATGGGTTTGAATTTGGACTGTTTTTTCTTTCTTCTTGGAATTCTCTATAAAACATGGAGCCATAATAAGAATTTTTTCCTCCAGTTAATTCAATACCTTCTTCTAATCTAATTTGTGGTCCTATTATTCCGTGCTTGTGTATTTCTTTGAAATCCTCTGTTGTTGCTAGTGCTACTTTTGCTCCGCCTTTTTTCTTGTCTTCGTTATATGCTGTGTAAGTTATGTAATATTGTCCATTCTTAGGATTTCTTGAAATTCGTGCATCCTCAATTCCATCCTTTTCCCATTCATGTTCTGGAAATAGGATAGTTTTACCATCCTTTTTTACTACAGATCTTTCTCCATATTTATTGTTCCATCTTTCTCTTACTCTATAGATAAAATGTTTTCCATATGATGCAGGATTACACACTGCGATTTCTCCTTTTGATTTGTTTGGTAATAATGTTATTTCCTTGTGATCTTTTACTATTTTTACTAATCCAGATTCACATGACTGTTGACTGGCGGGTGGCTCGTCGTCCATAATCCGAAAGATTTTAGGGATTTTTAAGCGTTACTGTTTCAGATAAAATTAGGTTAAAGTTTATAAGCAAACCTTTAAATTTGTTTTGGATTTGGTTGTTTTTCTACGAATTCTTTTATGTTTTGTTTGAATTTTTCTAGATCTTTGGCTTGGATTATTCCGCCTGCTGCTGCAATGTGTCCACCTGAATGGGAATTTTCTAGATTTTTTGTTCCTGCATGTAGAAGTTTTATCATGTCCATTTTTTTAGAGGTGTTTCTGGCAGATAGTGTTATGTTTTCGGTGTCTTTTTTTGGTGAGGCAAATATATATATTTGATTTAAATTTTTATTATTTATTATTCCACAAACAGGGCCCTTTACTGAGAATTTTGGTTCGAAATAATAAAAATTTACATTACCTAGTTTTTCTTTTTTGGTTTTGTATTGTGCTACGAATTTTTGAACTTCGCTTTCTATTGGGTCTGAGTATTTTTTTAACTTGGATATTTCATTTATTGATTCGATTTTTTGTAGTATTTTGAAAGCTTTGGCGTAGTCTTTATTGAAGCAGATTAGGAAGTTTGTGATGATGCTTGTGACGTTTTGTTTGAATTTTTCTAGAGTTATGTCTAATTGTTTTAGATGCTCGTTGATGAATGTTTGGTTTTCTGGATAATAGTGTCCGCAGTCGGAGATGGTTCCCGCTAGGGCGAGCCATGGTTTGATTTTTGTTAGTTCTCCTGCGGTTCGTGATGATGGGATATATCCTTGGTCTGTGGTTATTAGCTCTAATGTTTTTTCTGGAAGGGGGTGTTCTTTTGGGTGATGATCGGTGTAGAATATTTCTTTGTCTTTTATTAGTTCGAGTTCTTTTGCCATGAAGTCTGATGCCAGATCGCTTACAATTACTTTGTTGAATTTTTTTAAGTCGAGATTTTTTAATTTTGTTGTTTGGATTGTGTATGTGAACTGTTGGACTTCTGCGTTTTTGTTTTTGCACCAGTCGTAGTATAGAATTCCTGAGGCGAAACCGTCGGCATCGTCGTGATGGATAATTGCTACGGTGTCTTTTTGATTTATATTTTCTAAGAATTCTTTTGCTTGTTGTTGGGTTATTTTGGGCATAGGGTTTAGAATTTTTTTGGGTTGATAAAGGTTGTTATTTTAACACCCATGTTTGAATTATTATGAAGATTATTGCGATGATGCTCATGATTCCCTTGATGGCGAGGAAGGCTGGATTTTGGATGTTGATTTGTGGGAGGGATAGGATTCCTGCGATGATTGCCAGGGTTCCGATTATGAGGGTTGTTGTTGCGGTGAAGTTTCTTTGACTTAGATTGTTTCTGATGCTGTGGAAAAGTTTTATAGGAGCTGATTCTATTATGAAGCCAAGTCCGAGGATTGTTAGCCAGAGGGTTTCTACATATTGTGTTATATTTTTGTTGAAAAGAGTATAGCTGATTATGCTTGTGAAGCCGAGGATTGAAAGGATTGCTAGAATATTGATGAAGGAGGTTGAGATTTTGGTTTCTCTTATGGGGTTGTCTTTCATATTTATTGAAGAGTTTGGGTATTTATATATTTTGCTGGATTAATGGAAGTTTTTTGCTAATTTGAAGATTAATTCTTCTTGGAAATGTGGCGTGATAATTTGAAGTCCGGTGTGTTTGTTGTCTATTTTTCCAGCTGGAACAGATATTGCTGGAAGTCCGGCTATGGATGCTAGAACTGTGGTGATGTCGTAGTTATACATGTCTTCTACAGATATCGATTCTCCGATTTTGTGGGGGAGTCTTGGGACTGTTGGTAGAATTATTGCATCGACATCTTGGAAGAGTTTTTCGAATTGTTGTTTGATGAAGTTTCTTGCTTTTAGTGCTTCTCTGTAATATTTTCCGTCGTGTTCGGCTTTTGTTATTTCTGAGCCTCCAATTATTCTTCGTATTACTTCTGGTCCTGCCGAATCTTCGATTTTTTTGCCGAATCTTCTTCCGTCGAATTTTCTGGTTGCTGAGAAGAATTCTGCGTAGACTATGATGTAGTAGGTTTGGATTGCGATGTCTAAAGGTAGGTCTATTTTTTTGATTTTCCAATTGTGTTGTTTTGCGATTTTTTCGGTTTGTTCTTTGATTAGGTTTGCGATTTTTTCGTCGGCGAATTCTTTTATGTTGACAAGTCCTATAGCACCTTTGGTGCGGTTGCTGGTTGTCGGTTGTCGGTTGTCGGTTTTGGTGGTTTGGTCGAAGTTGTCTTGACCTTTGATTATGTTGAATATTAGTCGTGCGTCTTCTGGGGTTTTTGTCATTGGTCCGATTACATCAAAGCTCATTGTCATGTCGAGGAGTCCGTATCTTGAGACTGCTCCGTACGTTGGTTTTAGTCCTGTGATTCCGCAGTGTGATGCTGGGTTTCGGATTGAGCCTCCTGTGTCTGAGCCTAGTGTGAAGTCTGCGAGATCTGCTGCTATTGTTGCCGCTGGTCCTGATGATGAGCCGCCTGTGATTAGTTCTGGGTTGGTTGGGTTTTTTGTTGGGCCGAAGGCTGAGGTTTCTCCGCTTGCTCCGCATGCGAATTCGTCCATGTTTAGTATTCCTAGTAGGATTGCGTCTTCGGCTAGGAGTTTGTTTATGACTGTTGCGTTGAATGGTCCGGTGTAATCTTCTAGTGTTTTGGATGCGCAGGATATTGTCATGTGTTTTGTGGAAATGTTTGCTTTGATTGCGAAGCATAGTCCGGCTAGTTTTCCTGCTGTTTTGTTTTTGATTCTTTTATCGATTATTTTAGCTTGTTCTATTGCGTCTTCGTTTAATTCTAAGAATATATTTAGGTCCTTTGATTCTGGTGTTGCTATTTTTTTGGAGAATGACATTAGGTTTTCTAGGGCTGTGAGTTTTCCGGATTGGATTTGTTTTAGTTTTGTTTTTAGTGTCATTTAGTGTTTTTCTTGATTATTTTTTCATTATCGTAGCTATCGCTCATTATTACTGTTTTCATTTTATGTCCCCTAATATTTTATTTATTGGTTCCATATCTGAATCATTTGTAATTATTAGGTCAAAATTTCTTTTGTATTCTGGTTTATTTTGTTCCTCTCCAGGATTAAGAAATCCAATTTTTAGTAGATTATTATAATCAAATCCTGTTATCATATCTAGGTCTCCCAGGCTATCTCCTAGTAATATTACATTTTTTCTGTCTTTTATTTTTTTATATATTTCTGAATGGTCTTTGACGACGGTTTCATCTTTATTCATTGAATGAATTGTAGAGTTTTTTGGTCTTATTGCGTTTCCATTTGAATCCCATTCGAATTCGTTTGTTATTATGTAAACATTCTTGTAGAGTACACTTTCTTTTTCCAATATTATTGATATTGCGTCACCTAGTCCGCTTGCTGATATAATCACTAGTGGTATATTTTTTTGACTTGTATATTCAAAGAGTTTTTTTGTGCCTTGTCTTAATTTTATTACTCCACTATCCACTATTTTTTCTAGATTTTTTCTATTTAAACCAGAGTTTATTAATAGTTTCTTGTGAGATGTCCACCATTCTTGCATTGCTTGTTTTTTCTTTTCTAAAGGTATTTTTGAATCTATTTCTATTGGATGATATTTGGCGAAAAGAGCTTTTGCTTCTGTTGAATATTCTGGTGAAATATAATCATTATCTCTCAAGACCTGTATTATTGATGATATTTTTCTCCCTTCTGGGGTATGTGAATAGGTTAGGGTTCTGTCAAAATCAGCTAGGATATGAATTTGATTAGCTCCTTGGATTTTAAATTGTTCTTTTATTTCTTCTAGTTTTTTTGGGCTTGGGATTATTATATTATTCATTTTTTCCATGCTCCTTTTTCTGCAACTAGGAAATTGTCCTCTACGAATGGTGCGTTTGCGAATGTGGTACTTCGGAATTCTTCGTCAGTTTTCCAGCCGCTACCCTCTTCTCTTGTTCCTGTTTTATTTTCATGGTGACCTTCTGGTGCTTTGATTTTTGAAAGTTTTGAGGCGAATTCTTTTAGGAGTTTTTTTGAATCTTGTTTGATTTGTTGTTTTTCTTTTTCGGTGACTTCGTGCCATAAGGCTCCGCCTTCGGGGTTTCGGTGCACCCTCACTAGTTTAGAATTATCATTGGTTGGGGCAAGCTTTTTCGGGGTTTCGGGGTTTCGGTTCATGAGTGTTAATATTTGGAAATGTTTATAATGTTTTTGTTATTGGTTTTATTATGGAGAATTGCGTGTTTTGCAAGATTGTTGCGGGGGTCCTCAGCGGACATGACTCTTCCCCAATTCGGGATGACCCTACTGGCCCCGGTGAGTCCGAGATTTCTTCGGATGTTGTTTTTGAAAGTGGGGATTTTATTGTGATTAGGGATGTGAATCCCAAGGTCAAAGGGCATATGTTGGTTATTCCGAAGAGGCACGTTGGGAGTTTTATGGAATTGGAGAGTGAAATGTATAAGGAGTTTTTGGGGACGGTTCGAGATGTTGTTAAGCAAGAGGGTTTGAAGGATTTTAATTTGGTTGTAAATGAAGGGAGTGTTGCTGGGCAGGTTGTTGATCATTTGCATTTACATATTTTGCCGAGGGTTGAGGGAGATGGGTTTGAGGCTGGGGTTTAGGTTAATTTTAAGTGAAAATTTTTACGTTATGAACTTTTCTTTTTAAAATTAAAATTGTGTTTTGAAAAACTATGGAGTAATCCTATCTCGGTCTCTTGGAAACATGCAGACTTCTCTGACGTTTGACATTTCTAATAAGGTCTGTGTGAATCTTTCTATTCCTATTGACCAGCCTGCGTGCGGAGGCGCACCGAATCTGAAACTATCTATGTAGATTTTGAAGTCTTTTGGATCTAGGTCTTTTGCCTGTAGTCTTTTTTCTAATAATTCTGGGATGTGGATTCTTTGTCCTCCTGAACTTATTTCCATTCCTTTGTAGATTGCATCGAAGCCTTCGCTCAGTTCGGCATTTGGATTTTCATCTTTTGGCATGATATAGAATGGTTTTCCTTTCATTGGCCAGTCTGTTATGAAGGTTAGTGTGTTTGGAAATATTTCGTCTAGTTTTTTTTCGGCTTCTCCTGTTAGATCGTCTTTTGGAATTGTGATTTTGTTTTCGTCTAGGATTTTTTTGGTTTCTGCAAATGTTAGGTATTTTACTTTTGGAATTTCTAATTTTAATTTTAGGACTTCTATATCCTTAGAGTTTTTTTCTATTACTTTTTCTACTATGTATTTTATGCAACCTTCCATTTCTTTCATTGTGTCTTTTGCGGAGGCGAAGGCCATTTCGATGTCCATTTGTCGGCATTCGTTTAGATGTCTCGTTGTGTTGTGTTTTTCTGCTCGCCACACAGGAGTTATTGTTACCATGTTTTCCATTGCACATGCGATCATTTGTTTGTAGAGTTGTGGGGATTGCGCTAGGAAGACTTCTTTTTCGAAATATTTTGCTTTGAATAATTCTGTTCCGCCTTCTGAGGATGAGGAGATTATTGAGGGTGTATGTGCGTAAGTGAAATCTTTGTTTGTGAAATAGTTTAGGAATTCTGTTCCGATTGTGGATTGGATTTTGAAGATGGCTTGGGTTCTTGCGGAGTGTAGGTCGAGGAATCTGTTGTCGAGTCTTAGAGGTAGTTCGGTTTTTGAGTAGTCCGATGCGTCGATTGGGAGAGGGTTTTTGGCTTCCGCGATGATTTCGATTGATTCTGGGATTAGTTCTTTTCCTGAAGGCGCTTGGGCACAGTCTTTCAAGGTTCCGGTTACTTGGACTACGGATTCTCGGTTTAGGTTGTCTAGGAGTTCGAATGTTGTTTCGTCGGTTTTTCCGTTGATTCCTGTTACTTGAATTCTTCCTGTTCTGTCTTTTAGGATTAGGAAGCGGACTTTTTTTAGGTCTCGTGTTTCGTGGACCCAGCCTTTTAGTAGGACTTTGTCTGTTGATTCAAAAGCGTCTTTGATTAGTGTTCTTTGCATTTTATTGGAAGAGGTTTTGGGTTTATAAGATTTGTTGGTGACTGGATTATAATAATTCTTATAAAGTGTTTTGTTGTTCAATATGTATGGTTGATGATAGAGAGCAAAATGCTTTGGATGGAATTGTTTATATGCAAGTTAGAATTACACTTAGTAATATCCCAGTTTATGGAAAGTATGAGGTCATTGGACCGAGGGAAGATGGTGGGCTTTGTGGGTTGGCTCGTATTAGTGGCGGTGATATTATGGGAGCAGATGAGGTGTCGCCTGATATTTTTTTTGGGGATGGAGAGAGGATATCTCTTCCTTGTAAATAGGTTTTTATAGTGAAACGTTTTTAATTTGTTATGGATGTTGACAGTTTAGAGGGTGCGATTAATTCAGCTAAAAATAATGAGGCTACTCCTGAGCAGGATGCTTCTAGTATTTCTAAGGACTCCCCAGTTAGGGATGACTCTACTGACCCCGAAGAGATTGGATTTCATAAGGGGGCTTTGAATACTTTGGCTGCGGAGAGGAATGAGTTGGTAAAGATGATTGGTAATGTTGAGGCTATTGCTGGGGCTCATGCTAAGAGATTGAAGGAATTGGGAGTTAATGTGAAATGAAAAGGCGAGAGTTTTGGCTAGGTTCGATTGGTGGTGCTGTTGGAGGTTTGTTTGGGGCAGTGTCGGGTTCTAGTGGTTTGTTTGTTGTTGGAGTTGTTGGAGCTGTGATGGGGTTTTTGTTTGTGTGGTTAGTTGGCGGCTTCCTCAAGTAATTTTTAATTTTAATTTTGCCCGATTAAAATTAGTTGACTGAAGTTGGGTTTTTGAGAATTAAAATAATAAATTAAAAAATAATAAAGTTACTAGAAAATCTAATTTCTAGATGAGCTGAAGCATTCCTTGCATCTAACTGGTTTTCCTTGTGTTGGCTTGAATGGCACTTCGCAAGATTTGCCGCAGTCCGAGCAAGTTGCTTTGTGCATTTCTCTTGGTCTATCGTTAAATTTGTTTCGGTTGTCGAATCCACGATTGTTTCCGCCGAATCCACGATTATTGCCGGAACTTCTTTGTGGTCTGTTCTTCCTGAAGCATTCTTGGCATCTTACTGGTTTCCCTTGTGTAGGCTTGAATGGCACTTCGCATTCTTGTTTGCAGTCTGAGCAAGTTGCTTTGTGCATTTGTCTGTCTTCCATGTTTGTTTTTCCTCCGTATACTTGACATAAGTTTCCCTATGCTTTGATTTTTGGAAGAAATAGGGGTATATGAGTTTATGGGTAGGGTGTTTTTGGGGTTGGTATCACATTGGGTTAAAGAAAGTTCTTTGGAGTGTAGCGGAAAAGAATTTGGGAAAGGACTGCAAGTCCGAACTCTTTAACATCGGAATTTAACGAAGTCGCCGAAGGCGATTTGGATGGAAGAGTTTGCAAGGCTATGGAATCGTTAAATTTCTGTTAGTTTCTCCCAAATATTTGGAGGGATTGATTTTTAGTGCAACGATGCCGAAGGCAAAAAATCAAAGTTTTTGAGAATGCCGTTTGTATTAGTTTTGAAATAATATTTTTTGGGTGGGCTATGTATTAGAGAGACACGCGCTTTAATCGCATTGAACATAAGGTATATAAATTTGAATCACAAATAAACATTAATGGCAAAGAGAGAAGGGTATTCAAAATCACAAGAAGAAGTGATTGATTATAATGTAAGGGAACATAAACATTCTAAATATAAAATTGATCTATTCTTATCTGAGAAAAATATACTAAAAAATTTTATTGTTCATCCGGGAGTTCTTAGACCTGAAAAAATGAGTGCTCTTTCTCTGGCACAATGGCTTTTTTCCCATAAATCACTTTATAAAAATAAAGTGGCGTTAGATCTTGGATGCGGCACAGGAATACAAGGCATTACTATGGCTATAGGGGGAGCTAAAAAAATAATTTTTTCAGATATTTCTTTAAAGGCCATGAGGAATACAAAAGAGAATATAAAAAAATCTAAATTAATAAAAAAATCTAAAATTTATACTGGTGATTTATTTGAAAAAATACAAGAGAAAGTTGATTTAATAGTCTTTAATCACCCGTTTGTAATCTCAAAAAAGAAAGAATCTGGAACAATTATGAATTCTGTTATTGGGAAAAAAGATTTAATGTTTCATTTTTTTAATGATGCAAAAAAACACCTGAAAAAAGGAGGTTCTATTATTATGCCTTATAATCTTCCTTCTGGAAAAGCAGGTGATCCTGAGATACAAGGACCAAAATATGGATTTAATGTGGTTTATTTTTGTAAGGTGTATCTTTATGATTCAAAAAAATGGGAAGATACAATATATCATTTAAAATTGATAGATAAACCAAGTATAATAAAAAAAGAAAAGATGAATTTTAAAAGAAAATTTTAAGAGTGGATTGAGTGCGTCTCTCCTATTGGGTGGGAGAAAAAATATTATTTCCTATTTCTTTGTTTAAATTCTAGCTTGTAGGCATTCTCAAAAATTGAAACTAACATCAGGTTATCAATAGTTTATTATTGATAACCTACCATAAATAGGGTATTATCATGAATAATTTAGAGTAATTCTTTTAAAATATCCGCAATCTCTTTTCCCGAAACTTGTCCTTTGAATTTTCCCATTAAAAGTCCCATGTATGCTCCTTGACTTAGTCCAGGTTTTTCTTTTATTATTTGTTTGGTTTCGGATTTTAGGTCTATATCTGATTTTTTTGTTGCTTCTTCTATTGATATTCCTTGAGATATTTTTTGCATGATTGTTTTTGCATCGGTTTCTGGAATTTGTTTTTTGGATATTTTTTCTAGGATTTGTTCTAGTTGGTCTATTGGTAGATTTTGTTTTGGTTGGAATAGGGTTAGCATTTTTGCGACTAGGTTTGGGTTGTTGTGTTCGTGGATTAGGGTTTTGAAATCTTCTATTTTGTTTTTCTTTAGGATTAGTTTGATTAGTTCTGGGTTAAGACCGAATTCTTGGAGGTAGGAGGTGTTTTCGGATTGGAGTTTTGGGAGGTTCTTTTTTGTTTCGTTGATTAGGTCTCTTGAGATTTTTAGGAGAGGGTGGTCGGTTTCTGGGTACATTCTTGCGGCGCCTGGCATTGGTCTTAGGAATTCGGTTGTTCCATCTGGTAGCGCATTTCTTACTTCGTTCTTGCAGGTATTGTTTTTTATGCATTTTTCCTGTCTTTGAATTTCTATGTCTATTGTTTTTGTCATCATTTTTGGATCCTGGAATCCTTTGATTTCGACTCGTTTGCTACCGGCGATTGATATGTTGACGTCTTGCCTGATTGTTCCGAGTCCTCTTTTGACTTTGCAAGCTCTTAGAATTTCACCTAGTTTTAGTGCGACTTCTTTGATTTCGTCTGGCGTGTTCATGTGTGGTCCGGTTGCAATTTCGACTAAGGGAATGCCTAGCCGATCTAATTTGAAAGTTGGTTCGTGGTTGCTGGTTGTTTGGCGGGCGGAGTCTTCTTCTAGCATTAGATAATCGATTGCGATTTTTTTACCCGATGATATTTTAATGTATCCGTCGTGGGCGATTAAAACTGTTCGTTGGAATCCTGAAGTGTTGGATCCGTTTGTTACGGTTTTTCGCATGATTTGTGTGGTTGGGAATATTTTGCAGTTTAGGAGGTGTGCGATTTGGAGTGAGATTTTTAGGGCTTCTTGGTTTATTGTATGCGGAGGTTCTTCATCTAGTTCGACTAGGCAATTTGTGTCGTAGACTTGATATGTGAAGTTTTTGTTTTGTGTTGCTTCGTGTTGGACTGCTATGTCGATTTTTCCTGTTTCTCCGATTACTGGATTTAGGGTTCTGTGGATTTCGTATTGGGGCTTGTCTTGTCTTAAAATAGAGGGGCAGTTACAGAAAAGTTTGTGGGTGTCGAGTTGTTGATGAATTTCTAAACCGGATTTTAATCCTAAGGATTTGTAGTCATGTTTCATAATATGAAGAATAAGTTAAGCTTTAAATAAGTTGTTTCTTTGTATATTTTAAGGAGGTAAAAATGAAAATAAATAAGATTAATTATGTTTCTGCAGTTTATTTCTTGGCGTTGTCGTTTGTTCTTTATTTTATTATTGGAACTCTTCAATTGATTGTTGAAAAAATGAATCCTGGAACTTTTGTTGAACTTGGATTGGCAACTCCTACTTTTTTGAGTTCGATTGTAATTGCTCCATTGGTTGGAGGATTGTTGGGATATCTTTTTGTACTTTTTGCTATTTTGCTTTACAATTTTATGGCTAAGAAATATCCGATTAGCTGGAAAGCAAGCAAGAAATAATTTTTTAACTAAATTCGTTGGAGATATTCTCCAACATTTTTTGTTTTTTATTCCATTGTTTGTGTCCCAAAACCCAACTTAGTTTTATTAATGCGGTTTCAGATAGACAGTTAGATAAAAAAATGATTCCGGTTTTTTCTAGGTCTCGACCAGCCGAGTAAATGTTTGGATTTAATGTTCCGTAGATTGTTTGAGCTGTTGCACAAATTGTTATTCCAGATTCTATTGCTTTTTTGATTTTTGGGAGCCAGTTGTATTTTGCATTTTTCCCTGGGACTTGACCTATTCCTGTTACTTCTAGGATTATTCCTTTGTATTCTTGTTGTTGGTAGAATTCTAGGATTGATGGGTTTTGTCCTGGATGGATTTTTATTAGGGCTACTTTTTCTTGGAATTTTGTGTCGATTTTTGGTTTTGAATTGTTTCGTGCGTTGAAGGTTTTTAGAATTTTGAAGTTGTCTTTAGTTATTCTTGCTATGGGTGTATCGTTGATTATTTGAAAGGTGTCTCGTTTTGATGTGTGCATTTTTCTGACTTTTGTTGCGGGCATTGCGATGCATGAGTTGTCGTTTTGGTTTTCGTGTCCGATTAGTGCGATTTCTGCGATGTCTGAAGTTGCGTATTTTGCTGCGGAGATTAGGTTGAGGTGTGCATCGGTTGAGGCTCTGTCGATTGATCTTTGTGAATATGTTAGGGCGATTGGTTTGTTTGGGTTTTGGATGAAGAAGGCTAGGGCGGCACTTGTGTAGTGGAGGAAGTCTGTTCCGTGGGTTATAATTATGCCTGATATTGAATCGTCGTTGAGGTATTTTTCGCAGACTTCTGTTAGTTTTTTCCAGTCTTTATAGGACATGTCTTCTGAGAATTTTGTGAATGGGTTTACTAAGATTGGGTTGCAGATTTTTTTTAGTTCGGGTGCGATGTTGAGGATTTCTTTTTTGTCTGTTGGAATGACGCCTCCTGATTTTGGGTCGAGCCTTGAAGAGATGGTGCCTCCAGTTATTATTATTGCTACGTTTGGCAATTGTTGGGGTTTTGATGTTTCGGTGTTTTGGGGTTTCGGTGGGTTTGTGTCGCTTCGCTGGTGGGTTTCTAGGATTTTGGCAGTTAGTATTTCGGATTCTCTGATTCCGATGTTGTAGCCGGATTTTAGTTTTAGAAGGATTATTTCTGGGTCGTGGGATTCTAGTGCGTAACCTTCCCATGATTTTGATTTTGTTTTGAGGAGGATTTTGTCTCCAGAATTAAAGGTTTTAGTTTTCATATTGTTTGTAGTTTGATAAGATATAAAAAGGTTTGGAAGTTTGGTTGTCTATGGTTGAAGAAAAAAGGATATTTCCGGTGAAGATTGGTTTAGAAGTTCATGGGTATTTGGATACTAGGGAGAAGTTGTTTTGCATGTGCTTAACTTCGGTGGGTCGGGGTTCGGTGGTAGGTGGGTCGGAGGACGGGGTGAATGATAGGGTTTGTCCGATTTGTACTGGGACTCCTGGGTCGAAGCCGATGGCTGCGAATTTGGAGGCTGTTAAGAAGATGGTGCAGATTGCATTTGTGTTTGGGTCGAGGATTAATATGAATGGGTTGGTTTGGCAGAGAAAGCATTATGATTGGGCGGATAATCCAAAGGGGTATCAGACGACGATGAGTGGGCCGCATTCTAAGGTTAATGCTGTTGGTGGGAAGTTTAAGGGAATTAATATTACGGAGTTGCATTTGGAGGAAGATCCGGCGCAGTGGAATCCTGATACGGGGAGGATTAATTATAATCGTAGTGGATTGCCGTTGATTGAGATTGTGACGGAGCCGGAGTTTTCGGATTCAGAGCAGGTTGTTGAGTGGCTGAAGAGTTTGCTTTTGAGTTTGGGTTATATTAAGGCTGTGAGAAAGAATGCGGGGATTAAGGTTGATGTGAATGTTTCGACTTATGGTGATCGGGTTGAGATGAAGAATTTGAATAGTTTGGAGAAGATTAGGAAGGCGATTGATTATGAGATTGTGCGGCAGGTTGAGAATTATGAAAAGGGAATTGAACAGAAGCGGGATACGATGGCTTATGATGAGGCTAAGGGGATTACGATTAAGATGAGGTCGAAAGAGGGGGCGAGTGATTATCGGTTTGTGCCTTGTCCGGATTTGGCGGAGATGAAAGTGAGTAAGAAGATGATTAATGAAGTTAAGGCTAGTATGCCTGAGATGCCTGAGGTTAAGTTGGATAGATTATTGAAGAAGCATAAGGTTGGGGAGAAGGATGCTAAGATTTTGACTAGGAATTTGGAGTTGGTGGATTTTTTTGAGGGGTTGGTTGGGGAGGGGGGAAAGGTTGGCACGGATTCCACGGATTCACACGGATTGGATATTAAGAAGGCGATTAGTTGGGTGACTGTTGAACTTTTGAGGGTTTTGAATTATAATAAAAAAACGTTGGAGGATGCGGATGTTGAGATTTTGCCAGAGCATTTGGCGGAGCTGATTGAGGCTGTTGAGAAGGGTGAGATTACGGTTTTGAAAGGGAAGCAGATTATGAATGATTTTGTGCCGAAGAGTTTTAGTTTGGCGGATCATAAGGAGGAGATTGGGAATATTAGTGAGGAGGCGATTGAGAATTTGTGTAGACAGGTTATTTCGGAGAATGGGAAGGTTGTTGTGGAGTATAAAGGTGGGAAGGCGGCGAGTTTGAATTTTTTGATTGGGGCGGTGATGAGGTTGTCTGAGAGGCGGGCTGATTTTAGGGTTGCGACTGAGATTATGAAGAGGCTGGTGGGATGAGGAACAGAAGGGAGTATGATCACTATATTTTTATTGATTATTCAGATAAGTTAATTGGGTATAATATTATTGAAAGAAGGGGTGTTTCTGAGTTGCTTCCTAAGGTAGTCAAATTGAGGCATTATAGGAATTTGAAGCATAAGAGAGAATATTTGAGAGCAATGAAGAAGTTGTTCGTTCGTGAGAAAATTGATTCATTAATACTGAAATCGAGGATATTTTCTATTAGAGATAATTTGGAACTTTTTACTGAGGTTTTGGAATTTGTTAAGAAGAATGAACGTTGTGTTATTTTTGTTTCTGTTGATGATTTTCAGTTTAAACATTTTAAGAGACTTTTGAATGTTATTGACGGGAAAAATACGGACATAGTTCAGGAGAGCAAGTTAAAGAAGGGAACGCCGGAGCATAGGATGAGTTTGATAATCGATACGAAGCTTAATATAATGAGACGTAGAGGTAAATAGATTCGGGGACTCGTCAATCCTACTGGCGGCACGGAGGCCGTCTTCGTCAGAGTCCTTTCATCTACTTATGGTATATCGAGGGGGATTATGTATAAAAATGTTTCGGTGGGTCCTCTGCGGACATGACTCTGGTGAGCCCGAAGATTTTTATATGAGGTTGGGGTTGGATTTGTATGGTTGGTATAAAACGAATTAATCCTGAGTCTTTGAGGGTTCCTACGAAGTCTTATAGTCAGGGGGTTCTTGTTCCGTGTGGGGAGAGTGATCTTTTGTTTGTTACTGGGCAGCTTCCGCAAGATATAGATGGTAATGTGGTGGCTCCGGGAGATGTGGAGAAACAGGTTAGGGTTGTTTTTTCTTGAATTCTGAATATTTTGATTATTTTTGCCTTGAGTATTTTTATTAAAAGGCTCGGTAGAATTATAAATTTAGAATTCCTAATATAGTAATGGTTTTTAAAAATGAGTTTTCGTGGTCGAAGTCTAGGGATAGTTTGTTTAGAGAATGTCCGCGAAAGTATTTTTTTAACCATTATGGCTTTTGGAATGGGTGGATTGCGAGTGAGGAAGATCGGGTTAAGCGGATTTATTATTTGAAGAAGTTGGCTACGAAGGAGCTTTGGGTCGGAAGTATCGTGCACGAGGTGATTGAGTTTGTTTTGAGGAGGTTTCGGATTGGTGAACCTATTAGTTTGAGTCATGCTTTGGTTGTTTTAAAGAAGAGGTTTGATTCAGACTTTGAGATTTCGAAGTTGGGAGGGTATACTGGATTTAAGAGTTCGGCACATCGGTTTTTTGAGGATGAATATGGGGTTGATATTAGCGAGGAGGAAAAGAGGGGGTTGCTTGAGAAGGCGGAGTTGTGTTTGACTAACTTTTTTAATTCGGATATTTTTATGGAGATTCGTAAGACGCCGGTTGAGGATTGGGTTATTTTGGAGGATTTTTTGAGTTTTGACTTCCATGGGACGCGGGTATATCTTAGTATAGATTTTGCGATGAGGAAAGGGGATAGGGCTATTTTATATGATTGGAAGACTGGGAAGGAGAGGTTGGCGGATTTTGATTTGCAGTTGAGTTTGTATGCGCTTTATATTGCGGAGAAGTTTGGGATGCCGGCCAGTAAGATTGAGACGCGGATTTTTAATTTGGCGATTGATAAGGTTGATTCGTTTGATATTGATGAAGAGAGGTTGGAAGAGATGAGGAGCTATATCAGGGATTCGGTTTTAGGGATGAAGAAGTTACTTGTTGATGTTTCTGATAACGAGGCTGTTGAAGAGGATTTTGAGAAGCGTGAAGGGTATTGGTGTGCTAGATGTAATTTTCGAAAGGTTTGCTTGGAAGATTGGAGCAAAAAGGATTAAGGACTAGATTGCTTTTGGATGCTTTTTACATAGTCGGTTACTGCTGTTGAGGCTGTTGAGGGTGTTTCCATGTACCGGTCTCTTTTGTATTTTAGGAAGAAAAATGTTGAAATTACGATTATTACGATTAGAAGGATTGTTATAATGATTGGCCAGAGATATGGGATTGAGATTGGCTTGAATTCTGTTTCGCTTGTTGATGTTGTTTGGTTTTGAGTTTGATTTGGTTGCATTTGGTTTTCTGTTTCGTTTATTAGTGTTGCTTGTTGTTGTGAATCTTCTATTTGAATTGAGAATATTTTTACTTTGTCTGAAGATTGGTAGTAATGACCTGTTTCGTTGTTGTAGTCGTATTCTGTTGTGAATATCAAATTTTCTTGTTGTGTGGTTGCATTTGCAGGGATTGTAAAATTGAATGTTACTGTTTTTGATTCCTCTACTGCTAGATCGACTATTTCTTGTTCTTCTCTTATTTTGAAATTAGCGTTGTATACAACTACTAAGACTTTATCTTCCTTGATGTTTCCGAGATTAATTACTTCTACTGTGTATTTTGCTTCTAATCCTGGAGTTATATTTGTTGGTCCATTTACATTTCTAATTACTATTATTTTTTCTTCTTGCTCTATGGTTATTGTGGCTTCTTCGCTTGTCGATGCTGCTTTTAGGCTTGTGCAGATGCTTTCGTTATTTGCATCATATAGTTTTGCGTAGAGGTAATAGGTGTTTTGATTGGGTTCTTTTAATTGGAATGAGAAGTTTAGTGTTTCGAATTCGTCTTCTACTAAGGATATTGTTTTTGATGGGTTTGTTTCAGTGGTTGTGATGTTTTTTTCTATTAGGTCGTCATCTAGGAAAAATAATTTTAATTGGAAATTTCGTGTTGTAAAATTTCTGTTTCTTACTTTGACTTCTATATCGACTTTTTCGGTTGGATTCCATATCCAGTTTATTTCGTTGGTTTGTGATGGGTCGATTATTTCTATTATTTCGAGTTCGTCTTCGGAGACTGTCTCGTCACAGAGTTCGTATGCTGTTGTTAGTGGAAAGAGCGTTAAGAATAACAGAGTTAAAAGTATCATGTCCCTTTTTTTCATAAGTTTTTATGGATTGGAACTTATTTAAAGTTTTATAAAAATTTAATTTCGTCAATTTAGGAGGTTAAGGATTTTTGGTGGCTGGTTTTTGGTGGTGAGTGAAAATTTATAATTTTTATGACTTGGTAAATTTGTTTTTAAATTGAAGAGGTGAAGTTTAATTAGTAAAAGGTATGGGACGATTTAGTGGCAATTGGCGAAGTTAGGCATTTGCTAATATAGATGGTTTTTAACATTTGGGAATGTTAGATTAGATATTAAAAAAATAAAATAAAAATTTAATTGGCTTGTAGTCTTATTCAGACTTGGCTTCCTTTTCAGTTGATTCTTCAGCTTCAGTTGATTCTTCAGCTTCAGCTTCAGTTGATTCTTCAGCTTCAGTTGATTCTTCAGTTGCTGGTTCGTCTGAACTAGCGTCTTCTTTAGCTTCCTCAACTGTTTCGATTTCTTCTTCTGCATCTTCTGCATCAGAATTTTCATCTACAACTTTTGGTGCTGTTTCGTCTTCAATCTGGTTATTGATTTCGGAAGGGTTTGCCATTGGTGCTTCAGATGATTCATCTTGCGAATCGTTTCCTCTTGAGGTATCGTTTCGTGGAACCATTGGCTTAGCTTCGCTTACTGTTAGAGGTCGTCCCTCAGTATTTTTTTCGTGCATTTCAGCGATTGCTTTTTGAGCGTCTGCATCATTTGCAAAAGTTACGAATCCGAATCCCTTGGATCTACCTGAGAATTTATCTTTGATTAGTACAGCTTCTGTGATTTCTCCGAATGAAGCGAAGAGCTCTTTAAGCGCTCGGTCATCAATAGACCATGGTAAATTTCCTACATATAATTTCATTTTTCCTCCTGTGTTATTTAATAATTTTTAGAATATTCATTTAAGTTCTTGATCTTGTTTTACATAATTAAATTGGAATTTGGGTATTTAAGTCTTTGGTATACCTTACATTGTTAAAGTTTGGCGGTGTATCTTCTTATAACTTGTGGGGGTTCTATTTTTGTTGCCTGTTTTACTTTGGGTTTTTTAAAGAAGAGGATTATCCCGCCTATTGCGAGAATTATTAAAATTACTAGGACGATCCAATTTGGAGATTTGTCTGGAATGCCGACTATATTTCCTGTTATAATTGTTCTTGGAACAGTGGTTTCGTTTTCT
>DAOWCW010000051.1 GCA_030639395.1 archaeon | reverse complement strand
TTGGGGATTGCTGTTTTGGTGTTTTTGATTTTTGGGTTTGCTACGGGATGGAATAATTTGTGGGATACTATTACAGAGATGGGTGGTGGAGATGTTAATGTTGATGATGTTGTGAGGGGGTGTGCGGTTGCTTGTGCTAGTGAGAACATTTATGCTTATTGTAATCAGGAGAGGGTTATAAATCTTGAAGGTGAGAAATCGGAGACTGGTACTTGTGGGGATTTTAAAGAATCAGATGAGAGATATGGGATTTCATGTTCTAGTTTTTCGTGTGAGAGTACAAAGTCGATAGTTTCTTCTGGGGAGAAAGCAGTAAGTGTGGTTCCTTCTAAGGAGAAAGCAACAAGTGTAGTTCCTTCTGAGGAGGAAGTAGTAAATACAGTTCCTTCTGGGGATTAATTGGTAAGTGTATAAGTGAAGTAAAACTGAGAGTTTTAGAAATGTTTATTAATTTGGTTTTTGTTTTGTAGATGTGGAAAAGCGAGTTGATAAACTTTCGATTCCATTTTATGGAGAAAAAAGAAAATGGAGATGGAAGAGATTGTGAAGATTTTGATTTTTGTTGTTGTTTTGATTGTGATGATGGGAGTGTTTGTTTTATTTAGTGATAAGGGTGGAGATTTGATTGATGGGATTAAGAATGTTTTGAGGTTTGGAAGGTGAGCGCTTTGCGAGGTATTAGGACCGTAGATAAGCGAGGGGCGGTGAATTGGACTGTTGGAAAATTGATTAATATTATTTTGTTGGTTGTTGTTTTGGTTTTGATTATTTATGGAGTGACGACCAAGAGTCTTGGTCCGCTGAAGAATAATATTGAGCTTAGAATTAAAGAAGTTTTAATTTTGTTGGGATTTGGGAGTGATTCTTTGGACAGATGTTATTCTGTTAAGGTTTTGGATATGGGGGGAGGTGAATATTTTTTGAAGGAGTTGGGATTGGAGGGAGAGGATGTTGTTTTGAATGTTTGTGGAGGTGTTTGTAATTTGAGCGGGAAAGGTTTGAGTGAATTTCGGGTTGTCGAGGGGAGGTTTGAGAGACTAGAGGGGGGGAAGTGGACTTGGGTGGAGCTTGAATATAAAGAGGAAGATTTGAGTAAAATGAAGTTTGATTGGGAATTATATAATGAGGTTGTTGATATTTTGACAGAGGATGTTTTGAGATTGTTTGATAAATGGAGGGGAGATAGATTGGGAGTTATTTCTGAATATTTTGAGTTGGGGGAGTTTGCTAGGGAATCTTTTAGAGAGGCTGAAGCTTGTGATGATTGTGGTAGAGGTAGTCATTTGTGTAGGAATATTGAGTGTTATGCTATATCTGTGAAATTAGGAGATAGTTGTGAATATATTGATCATTGGTGGAGGCCTGGTTATTGTGATAAGGTAGAGGATGAGCCTGAGGAGGCTGGGATATTGGACAAATCTAAAGAAGATATTGTGACTGCGTTTGATGGTATTGTTGTTGATAAGGTTAAGGTTGAGGATGTTGAGTATAATGTTGGACTTGAGTTCGAAGGACGTGATATTATTGTTAGCTTTGTTGCTGTTGGCAGTAAATTTGGGTTGAAGCAGGAGATGGGTGGAGATGTTTCGCTTGTTAGGTGGACAGGTTCGAGTTGGGTGAAAGAGGGTGATGAGAAATATTATAAGTTACCTAAGAATGATTTTGATAGGGGGTATAAAGAGGGGATGGTTAGTCAGCTTCTTAAGTCGCAATGTCGATGAGGTTTAAAAAAGGGGAGGTGTTGCCTAATGAAATTATTGGGGTGATTTTGGCAGCGGTGGTGGTTTTTGTTTTAGTTTATTTTATGGCGGGTTTGTTTGCTTCAGATTTTTATAAGGGAGAGGAGGTTGCAGAATCTTATTTTGGGATGCTAGAGGAGGCTGTTCGGGTGGCGGATTCTGGGAAGGTTGGGGAGTTTTTTATTTTGGATGATGGAGATGAGAAGTTGGATTTTTATTTGGTTTATTTTGGGGAAGTTCCGAGTTATTATTATGATGAGTTTGAGGATATTAGTGAGGAGCTAACTAGCTTGGGGAAGGGGAGGACTTTTGTTGCTTTAAAGAAAAAAATAAATAATATTTGCATTTGTTATTGGCAGAAGAAGAGTATTTGTAATTATTGTATGGGCTTGGATTTGCCAGCTGATTATAGCGGGAAGGATGTGTGGGCGATAGGAGAGGGAAGTAGGATTCAGATTGAGAAAGATGAGGTGAATTATGATTTTGCTAGGGCTTAAGAAGAGGGCGGTCGTTTCGGTTGATCAAACAATTAGGTGGATTATTTGGATTGCGGTTCTTATTGCTTCGGGGCTTGCTGTTAGAGCGATTGTTTCCAATGCTGTGGGTTAGTTTTATTAAGTTGATTTTATTTGTATTGTAATGGACAATAGAGGTATTTATAGAAGCGTTTTGTTGTCGTTGATTTTGGGGACAATGGTTGTGAGTTTGGGTATATATTTTATTTTTAATGAGATTTGGGCTGGGGATGATAGTGAGAGAGAGGTTTGTCGGCAGAGTATTCAGTTGAGAAATTTGTTGCCTGAGGTTGGGAGCGGGGGAATTAATATTTATTCTTTTAAAGAGGATTTTCCTTTAAAATGTAAGACACATGTTGTTGAGATTAATGAGGACGATGTTGTTATAAGGAATGGAGTAATGGAGGCTGAGAGGAAGATTGCTGAGGCGATAGCGGAATGTTGGGCTTTGTATGACAAAGGGGATACAAATGCTTTTCCCACGGATGGCTTTGGAGCTAATTCTGTTTGTGTACCTTGTGCGAGAATTCATTTGACAGATGAAGCTAAAGAAGCGGTTGGAGACAAAGGGATTAATATTGAAAATGCGTTGAAGAATTTGAGAATGGAACCTGAATATTCTTATTATTCTTATCTTATGAATTCTGGAAAAAAATTTTCAGCGTTTAGCGTTGGTGGTGCATTGCCTTTTAATTTAAGTGGAGATAGTTTTGAGATTGAAGGTATTGATTCGGTTTTTTGGAAAAATGTTGTTTTGAAAAATAAACTTAATGGAGCTGAAATTATTTTACCCAAAGTAAGTAATATTATTTTACCCCAGATTTTTAATGTCTCTAGGGGTGATTTGATTATTAATTATGGAGTTTTTCTTGTTAGAGGTAATGATGAATTTGGGTATAATGTGCCTTATATTTTTTATTTTCAGAGTTTTCAAGATGTAGATCCATTTAAAGAAGTAAGAGATAAGAATTTATTTGGTGTTACTAAAAAATTACTTGGAGTTAAGTTTTGTGAAGAATGGGATGGGATTCCGGCATGATGAAGAAAAAGGGTTCAATGTTAAATCAGGTTGTGGTTCATCTTATTCTAGTTGGTTTAATATTTGCTGTTTTTTTGTTTGCAATTGCGGGGAAGGTTAATGGTCGGGATGTTAAACAACAGGTTTTGGAGAAGCAGTTGGCGTTGTTGATTGATTCGGCTGAGAGTGGGATGAGTTTTGAGATTAGAAAGAAGAATATTAATGGACTTATTGATGATGTTGAGGTGAGAGATGGTCGGGTTTTTGTTGGGGTTGATGGGTTTGGTTCTATTGATGGGTATCCTTATTTTTCTAAATATGATGTGAGTGTTTCTGATGAGGGCGATAAATTTGCGATAGAGGTTAGAGCTTAGATGTTAGAGCTTAGATGGACGAAGATGGGGAAGAAGGGAGAGGCGATAGGCGAGGGAATTGTTATGATTTATCGTTTGATGGTGATAAGTTTAATTGCGGTTATTATTTTTGGAGTTTCATCTGTTTTTTATAATTACGAGATAGATGTTCGGGATGTTGAGGCTAGGATTTTAGCAAGGGAGATTAGTGAGTGCTTGTTGAGTGATGGTGTTTTGGATTTGGATGAGATTTCTGAGAGTGACTATGATAATATAGTTTCTTATTGTGGGATTTTGTGGTCGGATAGGTTTTATGTTGGGACCGAGGTTCGATGGTTGGGAGTCAATAACCAAGAGTCAATGATGAAATTGCATCAGGGAGATTCGGGGGCCTTGTGGGTTGCGGAACTTTTTGACAAAGCCGTTGGGGCAAAAAACTCGATTTTGGGGGAGCCTACGGATGGAATTGAAAAGTATAATCCTGGGTATTTTGAATTTGAATATCCTGTTTTTATTCTGAATGATAAAAATAAAATTGAAGGAAATATTAAGATGGAGGTTTTGGTAAATCATGAGGATTAATAAAAAGGGCGGTATTATTGGAAGTTTTTTTGGATTATTTGTTATGACGATTATTGTAGTTATTATATTATTAATTTTTATTTTGGGATCTGGGATTGTTAAGAAAATAAATAAGGTGGAGAGTGGAGTTGTTGTCGTCGATGAGGCTGGTGTTGAGATTGATAATGTTTTTGATTACATAGGGAGATATGGGGATTTGATAGAGGCTAGGTTTTTGATAGAGAGGGGTTTGGTTGTTAATGATGCTCTTATGGAGGTAGACTATGAGGAATAGGCGAGGTTTTATTTTTCCGCTTTATGTTGTTTTATTGACTTTGTTGATGTGTGGGGCTGTGATTGGGCTTTATTTGAATCAGCAGAAAGATGTTTCGAGTTCTTTGGTTTCGCCTTTAGAAGTTTTAGAAGTTCGAGATGATTTGGCTGTTTTTGAGATGAGGGAGAGGGAGTTAATTTTAGAGAGTTTGGAGAGAGTTGAATTTGGGGAATCTGGGTTCGAGGATGATTTTAAGCAAAGATTTATTGATGGGGTTTTGGGTGACGAGAAAATGAGAGAGTTTATTTTGGATAATTTGACTTGGGAGGGAGTTAGTATGGAAGCTGATTTTAATGAGGTTGCTTTTTTTGAAAATGTTTTGTATAGAGATATTGATTATAAATCTAATAGTTTGATTTTAAAGCGAGCGAAAATTGGAAAGGGGATGCTTTTGGTTGCTCAAGATAGAGTAAAGTTGAATTTTCCTGTTGATTTTTTATTTGAGTT
>DAOWCW010000074.1 GCA_030639395.1 archaeon | reverse complement strand
CAACATCACCCGAAACCTGAAAACTTTCCTGCCCCTGCATCTTAATTCTCATAACACTAGGATTCTCAACAATCAAATTCCCATCCTCCATCTCAAAAACAACCCTTCTTACAGGCAATTCAACCTGACTAATTCCCATCTTCTTCATCATCCCCTTCATCTGTGCCGGATTCACTCCACCAAACATTATTCAAAACCCCCATTAAATAATATACTAGATAAATTAGCAAAAACCGCCAAGTCCCCATTGCAAAGCAATGAGCTTTTCCGATCACAAAGTGATTGAGCTTTTCCAGTGAAACTGAACTTTTCCAGCGAAGCTGAGCTTCTCCATTGCGAAGCAATCATCAGTAAAACATTCTCAAGCCCACAACCAAAACAATCGTCGCAACAATCATCCCAATAACAGTTCCAGGTCCAAACTTAAATTTAGAATCATACTCTTCATTATATCTAGTCAACCCACCAAAACCAGCGGGCATCGACATTGAATTATCAGCCATAAGAAAAACAACCATATACACTTTATAAATTTTCCTGCCCTTTATTCCCTCGACAAACATATCCAAAATAGAAATCTTTATATACAAGATTACCGACAACAAAGGAACTAAGGGAGAAGGAGGTAAAAATGTATAAAAAAAGAGGACAGGCAGCTTTGGAATTCTTAATGACGTACGGCTGGGCAATTCTATCAGCAATAATAGTCATCGGAGCCCTAGGTTCATATTTCTACTTCAATCAAGGAGGAAGTACTTCTGTATTTGTGAATGCACCATTTTATGGTCATGCAGCAAGCGCAACTGGAACTACACTTCTATTAGAAATAGAAAATAAAGGCGGAGAAACATTAAATGTAACATCTGTTGCCGTATCTGGATGCACTGGAACAGACACAGGTTTTAATTCGTCAATATCAGGAGCACAAATAATGACACTAACAGGATGCACAATGACATCAGGATCTAGGTTTTCAGGAGATGTAACTGTAACATATCTAAGGCCAGGCAGCGCACTTCCACTAACATCTACAGGATCAGTTTCTACATCTGTAGCATAAAGTTACTTTTTATTTTTTTATCTTATTTTTATTTTTTTATCTAAGGGTCGCGAGACTCAAAATACCAATCACAATCCCAGAATAGAAAAAATCATTTCGTTTGAAACTTATGCAAACTACCAGGATAAGGCTTGTGAGAAACATTAATCCCAGCTCCCCTACAAATCCGATACGGAAAAATATTCGTCGAATGATCCGTTCCCCTCATCTTGTAAACCTCTAAAAACCGCTCCCTTTCTTTTTTAATCCTAGTAAAATAAAGCAAAATCAAAGAATCCGCCTCAAACTCTAAGATTCTCGACGACTCTCTCTTATCAATCAACGGATCCCTCTCATAAATCAAAAGCGAGGTACAAGTCCAGCTCCGAAGCAAAGAAAACAAAGCCAACGTCTTCTCCCTCATTTCAACATCCCGATCAAACAACATAACAAAAGCCGTGATACTATCAATCGCAATCCTCTGAATCTTTTTCGTTAAAACAATCGTCTCAATATCTCCCCCACCCTCCTCAAGCATAGTCCTAATTTTCTCTGGCGTATACGACAAAAAGAAAAACTTCCCTTCCTTCTCAGCTTTCTCCAAGTCCCAACCAAGCTCCAACATATTAATATAAAACTCCTTTTTCTTCTCCTCAAAAGAAACATACAAAACAGCTTCTCCTTTCCTCAATCCTTCAATTAAAAACTGCGTCGCAAAAATAGATTTTCCATTCCCACTTCCGCCAACAACCAAATTCGTAGAATTCTTCTCAAGTCCCCCTTCAATAATTCTATCCAAATTCACAATCCCCGTAGACACCCTGTTAATAGGATTCTTAGATTTCTTTTTTTCTAAACATTGCGATGCACTAGGAAATCCCTTGGAAGTTCTTATGGTTTTTTTGACACATTTCTTTTCAGGAACCTTTCTAACCACCTTCTTTTTTGCAACCATGATCAATCGTCACAAATCATCTATAAAAACATTCCGCCAGCTCTGATTCTATAAATCAAAGGCACAACGAACTGCTCGATACTCACGCCAAGCCACTCATAATCCCACTCAAAATTTT
>DAOWCW010000076.1 GCA_030639395.1 archaeon | reverse complement strand
TCCACGCCAAAAACCTCTGTGCCGGATGCTACAACCTAACATTCCACTTAGACAAATTAAAAGCCTATAACCAACGAAAACGAAACAACATAAACCTCAAAACCTTCCGAAAAGTCACACAACAATGCGTCATCTGCGAATTCGACAAAATCGTAGACATTCACCACATCGACCTCAATAAAACCAACAACTCACCAAAAAACCTAATAGGCCTCTGCCCAAATCACCACAGAATGATCCATAACCACAACTTCCGCCCAGAAATTTTCGCAATACTCAAACAAAAAGGATTCGACCTCCCACTCGAAATTACCCATACATCTCAAAATTAGAACATTTCTCCAACAAAATTTAAACATCCCTAACCAATTTTAACCACATACACCAACAATTCCCTCATTTACAAACAAAAAACCTCTCTACACCCTCTTAAAACACCAAATCACCACGTTTTACCTCAAATAATTCAACATTATCAAAAATCCCAAAAATAAGCAAATTTTAATTGAAAAAGTGAGAGTTAGCAAACGGTAATTTTTATAAAAAATACAGGAAAAGTGAGACCAAAATAAAATAATAAATATATGTTAAAAACAGCGTAACTAATTGAAAAAGTAACACCTATTAGTTTAATCTCGTCGCCTAAAAACACTCTCATTGCCTAAAAAAATTCATATAATATAATACAAATAATTATTCGGTTTACCGAAAATCAAAACAACAACAAAACTTTCCAAAAACATCAAAATAATTCTAACAAAAAATCCCTACTTCCCCTTAAAACAATCCCTACAAAGAACCGGCTTTCCTTGCGTTGGCTTAAATGGAACAGTTGTAGCTCTACCACAATCAGCACAAACAACATCAAAATCTCGTCGCTCAAACCTACGACCTCCACCACTTCCCCGACTATCCCGACCCCTTCTAAAGCACGCATTACATTTTACAGGTCGACCTTCAACAGGATTAAACGGAATTTCACATTCTTCGCCACAATCAGCACAAACAGCCTTAAATTTCTCGCCTTCCATATAAACACTCCAAAATATAACTATAAAAACCTTCGCATCTCCTTCTCTTCGAGGCGACAAAATGAACAACCAAGAATTTCTAAAAAAACTCGAAGTAGAACTCAAAATCTCAAAAGCCTCGCCATACACAATTAAAAACTACACCACTCAAAACAAAAACCTCTTAACATTTACAAACCAACAACCAAATCAAATCACAACAGATCACGTTAAAAACTACCTAGCCGAAAACCTCACGACATCAGCATCTTCAACAATTATACTTTTCCTAGCTGCAATAAAATACGCCTACACCAATATCCTAAAAACCGACCCAACTCTCTCCATAAAGCGCCCGAAAAAAGAAACCCATCTTCCAACAATCCTTTCAAAACAAGAAATCAAACTCCTCCTCTCCAAAATCAAAAACGAAAAATCCAATCTCATTATAAGCCTAATCTACGCCACAGGATTCCGAGTCTCAGAATTAACCAATCTTAAAACCCAAGACCTAAATCTTCCAGAAAAAATCGGACACATTCGCCAAGCAAAAGGAAACAAAGACAGAATCTTCAACATCCCAGATTTCCTTTTCGATCAAATAAAATACCAATTAGAAAAACAAACCAAACTCAATCAAAAATATTTATTCTCAGGAAAGTCAGGGAAAATATCAACAAGAAACATTCAAAAAATAGTATCCTCCGCCGCAAAAAGAGCCAATCTAAAAAACGTCCACACCCACACACTAAGACATTCATTCGCCACCCATCTATTAGAAAACAATGTAGATATAAGAAAAATCCAAGAACT
>DAOWCW010000071.1 GCA_030639395.1 archaeon | reverse complement strand
CCAAAATATAATTTGTTTGCTCTGTTATATTTACACTAGCTATCGGATGCTCCGCATCCTTTGCAAAAAGAGATATAGCTCCAAAAGGGAAAAAAACAAATCCATTTACATCAAAAGCATAAAACGACCCTTTTTCTAGTTTTTCTGGCAAACACCTATTTATTCTATCTGCCAAATTCGGATGCTCAAGAATTAATTCTTTTCTAAATTCTATTCTGGTATCATCCACAATTAATTCTATTCCTTCCATCTTAACTCCTGTTTTAAAAACAACACACCAACACTCATCATCGCACCAACCCCAACTTTCCATTTATAACAACCGGATTAATTCCAATCAACTCATCAGTAAACGAACAATTAGGCAACTCATTATAAAAAAATATTTTTTTCTTCAATTCCCAAGCTTTGTAAATCTCCAAAAAAGTCGCACCCCCAATGTAATTAGGAATGCTCTTCTTCTCAAAATTCAAAACCAAAACCGCATCAACAGGCTCAATATTTTCCTTATCTCTAGCCAGCATCATCCCCTTCCACGCAATATGCTCCTCAGAACTCATTTCCTTAAACCGTTCCTCCGCAAATGGATCATCATAAGAATTCGGATAACTAACCTCATGCCCCAGTCTCTCCAAAACATCAACCACTCTCTTTATCTCTCCATAAAAATACTTACTACAAGCAATAAAAATCTTCATCTCAAAATCCCTCCAAACTCAAACCTTTTCCACAAGAAATACGACGTCAAAGACGGCGTAATTTTTTGTGGAACCTCAAGCAAAGCGTATCTGTAGCGAAGCGTATCTGTAGCGAAGCGTATCTGCAACGAAGCGTATCTAATCATCTTCTCACACCACGGTAAATTCACAAACATCATTTTCTATAATCCCCCTTCCGCCCTTCAAACTCTTTCAAAGTTTCCCTAGCAAATTTATTAAATTCATTGGAGTCAATCCCAAGTCTATTACAAACCGAACTCAAATTAAAAAGCAAATCCCCCACCTCACTCTTAATATCTTTCAGAAAACCACTCTCTCTGCAATATCTTCCTCTGAATTTCTGAACAGCATCATTAAATTCTCCACACTCTTGAGTAAATTTATGCAAAACATCATCAAATGTCAATCCAAGCTCATCTTCAATTTTATTAGCATCATCTGCAATCTCCCTTAAAGATAAATTAATTTCCCCTAAACCAATCTTTGACAAATCGCCATCTAAAACCTCATCATACATCGCCTCAATCTCATCAGTATAAGAAACATCCTGGGGAACAGGATTCATTAAAAAAATCTTCTTATTGTTTATGTGAGCAAAAGCAATCTCCATCAAAGTATTCCCGCCCACATAATTCTTGATTCCTTTTTTATCATAATTTAATACAAGAACAGCATCACTATTAACAATAGCGTCATAATACCATTTAATATAATTATTTTCTTTCTTAACAACAGCATGCTCTGTCTGCACTCGTTCCAATAACTCTTTTTTTTTCCCACGCACAAAAGACTCATAGTCCGGATGAACCACCGCTTCGTGCCCTAATTCAATAAGTGCTTTTTTATTTTCAATCATCTTTTCTCTTAAAAAAAAACTACCACAAATCACAATCCTCACTTCCTACCTCCACAATAATCCTTCCACAAGAAATGCGACGTCAAAGACGGCGTGATTTTTTGTGGAATCCGACACACCGAACACCGAACACCGAACACCGATAAGATGCTTTGCATTTTATACCCCCTCCCCAGCTCCACCACTCAACCTACTTCCGACTTCTCCCCCCATTCCAGCCCGAATAAAACCAGCCAACAAAGCCTCCAGCTGAATAAATTCATCACTCCCCTCAACCAACCTAAATTCAGCCTCCCCAGTCTTCTCAGTCAAAGCAACCTTCAACCCATCATCAATCGGCAAACTCCAAATCTCCCTCTGAATCGCCTTAATAACATCCTGCCCCGAAATAGACTCCTTCAACATAATATCCAACAACTTCGCCTTCGCATTCACAAAATCCCCAGACAAAGCATAATCCAAAACAATCTTAATATCAGACGGCTTCGCTTTCGAAACAATTGTATTAACCAAATCCGCAGTAATGTTCGGACTAATCGAAGCAGTCGCCTGCAACAAATTAATCACCCGACGACAATCTCCTTCACTCGACTCATACAAAGCACTAAACGCATCATCATTAATCATCAACCCCTCACGCTCCGCAATCAAATCAATCCTTTTCCTAATATCCTTCTTCTCCAATAACTGAAATCTAAACACAACCAATCTCGACTGAATCGGATCCAAAATCTTCGACGAATAATTACAACTCATCACAAACCTACAAGTAGAAGTAAAATTCTCCATAGACCTCCTCAAATCCTGCTGAGCCCCCCTCGTGAGCGCAGCAGCCTCATCCAAAAAAATAACCTTAAACGGAACATCACCCAAGGCCT
>DAOWCW010000015.1 GCA_030639395.1 archaeon | reverse complement strand
TCATACCAGCCACAGGACCACACATCTGCCCCTGAGTATGCTCATAAGTCCCATTAGCATCCAAATCATAAGAAACGGTCCACCCAGTCGGAGGAGAAATTATCGTAACAAAATTACAATAACCACACTTATCAGAACTCTCAGCCGTTCTAAACGACGAACAAGCACTAATACTACACCTGCCACTCGAATCACAAACCTTCAATTTATAATAATAATCACTATCATTATTCAAAACATAATCAAGAGAATTAACGCCAGAATCATTATATACGCTTGCATAATGCCAACTAGTATAATTTCTTACACTACTCAAAACAGTAGAGTCATAAATAGTATCATTAATAATCGTACAAGTCGAATCATTATAATAAAACATCATCGTCCCATTCGTCGGCTTATTTGTATCATACATTATCAACGCCGCATCCGAATACTCTTCAATCTTAACTCCCGTAATCAAAGGCATTGAGCTATCAATATAACCAATCGCATTCACACCAGAACTAACACAATGAGGTGCAAACTCACAATCCCAATCAGCACAATCAACCAACCCATCATTATTATCATCCACAAGGTTATAACAATCCTCTCCTTTCACAAAGCCCCCACTCATAAGTATATCTTCAAATGTCGCACTACTCGCCCCTAAATCAAAAAATCCGATTATTGGAAAATCAATCGCCCCAGGTGTCACCCATCCAGGACCAGCCATATCAGAAGGAGAACTCGCATTACCTTCCGCTCCAGCAATCGCAACATAGACCCTAATATCAGCACTAGAATCATACAAAACAGGGAACTTCTCTAAAGCAGATTTATCAACCGCAATCATAGGACCCTGAATCTCCCCACACATCTTCTCCTTCCATGTACTCAAACTAATATCCGCAGTAACCCATCCAGTCGAACCACACTTCTTCGCACTAAACGTCTCAGTCGCCCTCCCTAACGTATTATTATAAGAAGCCTCATAGGTAAAAAAGAACTCATAGCCAGCAACCGAAGAATTGTCACTCAAAGCACAGCCTCCAACAGTGCTCCCATCACTATCCAAATAAACATAATATTTAACCGTCTCATTTCCACTACCAAAATTCGCCCCATTAAATCCTATCTTCTCATTATTACAAATACCAGCCTCAGCAAAATTAACAGTAGTCGAACCAAATCCATAACTGCCATCCATATCTTTCATTCCAACTCCCATTAAATCAAGATATTTCCCTGTCGTCGTATTATCTCCCATACTATCCATAGCAATTATCACAGGAGCACCCATCTCCATCTCACCAAACATATCATACATTCCAGGCGTATTACACCATCCACTCATCCACCTTGCATTGCCAATCGCATCACATTCTGCCTGAGTCGTAGCCTTAAATGGAGCCGGCTCACACCATCCATCACCAGTATAATATTGATCCCACGAACCATCCGTCCAGTTACAATAAGCATTCGCATTACATGTATCATTATCACTACTCAATGTCTGGTTATTCCAACACTGGTCGAACACATTCATACAATAACTCTGATCATCATTCCACATACATCCAGTCACATTCCCACAAACATCTCCATTCGCATCAACAGTCGTATTATCATAATACATCCAACACTCGGCACTCCAGTCTGGCTCACAAAACGGCCTAAACTCTTCCATCCACACACAACTCATATCAATAGTAGAACTATCTTCACACAAACTTTGATTCCCATCATATTTCCAACACTCCATTCCCGAAGTCGTCCCACCACCTATTGCACCGATTATTCCACCACCATCAAACCCTTTAGGATTACACCATCCCTCTTCTTTCCACCTACATCCATCAGTAGTCGAACAATTACTACTTTCTACTTCATAACTATCATTCACAAATTGCCAACAATCCATTCCACCAGCACTCCCTCCCATACTATCATCCATACACCATCCAGTACTCAACCTACATCCATCTGTTGTTCCACAAGTAGAATCATCTAAACTAAAGCAAGCAGCATCACAAGAACCCTGAGTGTTTGTCTTCCAATTCCACATATATTCATCCCAATTACAATCTGAACTAGAATCACAAGCACTTTCTTCCAAATCCCAACAAGCACTAAACTTATGATCACACCACGTTCCCCATGTATCTGTCCTTAACATACAATCATTTCCAACACCACAGGTAGCATTATCAAACTGCCAACAATTAGCACCCCAATCTACCTCACACATTGAACCCCAATCATTAACCTCCCAACTACAACCTTCTACATCACCACAACCACTCTCATTTCCATCATAATTCCAACAACCTTGCTCCATGCACCAATCTCCATCATAATAACAACTAGCATCTTGTTCTAAACAATAGCTCTCATTAGTATTGTCAGCCACCCAACAATTCTTAGGAGCAAATCCAGCAGGATCACACCAGCCTCCCTGATCAGTACACCAAGTATTATCAGACCCCTCTCCATCACACCAACTATCATTCGTCCAAGTACAATTCACACCAGTACCACAAGAATCCTCACTCATAAGACTATAACAATCGCCACCCATATTCCAATCCTGTTCACACCAACCACCACTAGTACTATCTCCACCAAACCATTCACAAGTCGCATTCTTCAAATTACAGCTAGTCTCATTCCCATCCGCCTGCCAACAATCCATTCCAGGAAAATCACACCAACTTCCCCAGGCATCCGAAACCCAACTACAATTCAAGCCACTATCCAACTGAGCAGCCTCACAACCTTCTTGAGTAAACCATCCAAAACAATCACCAGAAACAAAACCACAAAATGAATCAGCATAACAATTAGAATCTCCACAATCAACTAAACCATCTCCATCATTATCAATACCATCCCAACATACCTCAGCAATACCATCCACACCCTCTCTCTTTGAACAAATCAAGCTATCTGACGACCACTCACAAGAACCAACTCCATCCAAAGCACTCCTGCCAACATCAACACAATTATCTTGAGTATAACACCTATCACAAGAATCTGCACAAGTCTTCTCACTACTATCTACACAATACCCACCAACATCCGTACTCGACAAATCCTCAACCCACTTACAAGCCACATTGCCAAATTCATACGCATAATCACAATAACACTCAGGCGTATTACAAATATCATAACTAGTCAAGATAGGTGGAACTAAATCCGGTCTAGCATCAGAATAAGTCGACGATTTAGGGTTGCCAAAATAAGTGCAACTTCCACAATCACTCTTGCAATCACTAACTGCCCCTCCAACAAACTCATCCTTGGCCCTACATAAACCAAAACCATTCGAAGCAGAGCTATCTGCCAAAAACTCACAATAACCTAATTTGGAATCATAACAATATTTCTCAGCAACGCTACTCGAATTATGCACAGCCCCACTAAACTCATATTCACAAGCAAAACACGCCTTATCACAATTACTCTCATCCGAACCCTTCTGTTCACATCGCCCAGCCGGAATAGACACATTGCCCTCACAATAAAATTCCTGAATCCATTTCCCATTCGCAGCCTCACAATTCTTCTTATTCTCAATCAACGCAAAACTCTGCGTCCTATTCCCAAAAATATCATCCGACTTAAAATTACAAGTATTACTATCATTATTCCAAACACAAGGCATATACAAAGGATACCCCGCAATCTGCTGACATAATATCTCCCCCTCTCCAGCAGTCGAAGTCTGCATTCCAACATCCTCACAAGCAATAATTCCAAGTCCCTGCTGTTCCATATCTGCATTCTCCCAACAAGACTTATCTAACTTAGAACCACAACTTCCATTAGTCCACCCACAACAAGTAGAAAACGCAGGAATATTATTACACATCTGAGAGTCATTAACCATCGAACAATTCAAACCATTATCATTAATATAAGAAGCACTGACATTAATAATTACATTATCTTCATTCCCGACTGTCTCACAAGCACCTCCACTATAATTACACCCAACAACACTATTACAATCAGTCGAATTCATATCAAAAATATAACACCCAGGATTCCACTCCTTGAAAATACTATCCTCATCAACATAATCCCCTGCCCCCCACATTGGATCCGAACAACTTCCTCCAGCAGAAGTATTCATCCAATCATCCCACTGCCACCAACAATAATAACTATCCATACAATCTCTGTCATTAGTAAAATTAGCACACTCTAAATCTCCAATATCCGGGTCACACCAACCAGTTCCATCTCCAGCATAACTATCATTATACCACTGACAACTCAAATTAAAAATATTATTTACACAATAACTCTCATTTCCACTATTCCAACTATCAAAACTCCAACACTGAACTTCCTCACACCAACCATCACCATCACCCGTCTCCCAATTACAACCATCAGCAACACCGCAACTACTTTCATCCCAATAATCCCAACAACCACCCATCATACAATACTGACCATCCCAACTACAGCTCAAATTCCCATTCAAACTAGTATTAGTACAAGCACTCTCATTAGTATAATCATAAAGCCAACACGAAGGCTCAACGCACGAATCCTGCTGATAAGCATTATCAACCCACGTACACTCTATCCCTCTAGCCGAAGAATTTTCACAATACGACTCATTATAACTCGATCCACCATAATCCCAACACGAAGGTTCATAACAATAATTGTTATCCGAATTCCACAAACAACTATCTCCACGAGACCCATTAGCATTCACACAAGTTTCTTGCGTATTATAATTCCAACATCCAATATCCATACAATCTCCCCATGAACATCCCGAAACATCATTACAAGAAGTCTCATTAGATAACCCCCAACAATCAATCTGATCATTCCATCCATGGCACTGTGAACTCCATTCACAATTCAAACCACCATTAACAGAAGAATCCTCACAATAACTTTCATTCGTATTTTGAAAACTCCAACACGAAGTTTGCGTACACCAACCATAATCACTAGCACTCTTCCATTGACAATCTTTATCAATCGCAGTAGTCAGCGTCGTATCTTCACAATCACTCTGCGCCCACAAACTCCAACAATTCAATTCCTCACACCAACCCCCCCAAGACTCAGAATGATAAATACAATCACTCTTCAAATCACAATTCACCTGGTCATCATCATAATCCCAACAATTATAAGCACTAACCGAATTCAACCCCAATAGGACACCAACAACTAAAACAAGTCCCAATGAAAAATACCTCGACAACCAAAACACCATCTTTAAACTACCAAAGATGGCAATTATATAATCCTTATGACGTACCTGTTAGTGTCCAAGCTAGAAACATACATTGCACCTATTAGCTCCGCACAAACCCAACAATTTTAATTCTTAACAGAAAGAATTAAAATTAATTAAAGATCGATGTCACGAAGACCCGAAGTCTCAATCATAAAAACCGTTTCATTATCCGGCAAGTCCGGACTATCAATCAACTTACAAACTCGAGAATCTTTCTTCCCCCGTCGAAGATACATCCGATATGTGCAAGCATGCCCAACAATATTCCCACCAATAGCCTTCGTAGGATCTCCAAACATCTGTGCCGGATCCGACATAACCTGATTCGTAACATAAACCGCTAAATTATTCTGCTCAGCAACCTTCATTAAATTATGCAAATACCGATTCAACCTCTGCTGTCTATCAGCCAACTGTCCCCTACCAGAATACTCAGCCCTAAAATGTGCCGTCAAAGAATCAATAATCATCAAACGAATCGGCTCACCATCTTTAATCAAATCTGCAACCCTATCCAGCAACAACATCTGATGGTCTGAATTAAAAGCTCGAGCAACTAAAATATTTTTCAACACTTTATCCGCATTGGCACCAATCCCCTCAGCAAACTGCCTAACCCTCTCAGGCCGAAAAGTCCCTTCCGTATCAATATAAACCGCCTTCCCATTGGCCCCACCCTGCTCAATCGGTAACTGAACACCAACAGCTAAAGACAAGGCCAACTGAGTCTTCCCAGAACCAAATGCCCCAAAAGCCTCAGTAATCGCCTTAGTCTGAATACCTTTTCCTCCCAGAAGATTATCTACATTTTTAGATCCAGTAGTAATATGAAACAACTCTTTCCTTTTCTCCTCATGTGCCAACCCGTCAATAAAACCCATGTCCATCATCTTTCGAGCAGCCTGAATCGCCTTCCGAGCAACAGCTTCACTCATCCCAGCCATGTCACTCAAACCAGCCGGAGTCAAAACAGCAAGTCCCATCAACTCATAAATCCCAGCAGCCTCAAGCTTAGCAACAGCACCAGGACCAACACCCGGCAAATCAATCAACTTAGGTGCATCGTCCTCTTTAGCTTTCTTTACCACCTTCTTCTTTATAGTTTTAACCTCGACTTCTTCCCCAGAAACATCATCCTCAATTTTTTTAACCATAAATTAAAAACTTCAACTCACTTTATAAGGATTTATATCATCCAAAGAATATACCCGAGACAACTTTACCAACGACAAAAATATCCCAAAGTAACAACAAGACAAAAACAACATCCTCAAAAATTCCGCCAGTTTTCACAAACCCCTTAATCTTCCAATCAAATGGCCAAAACAAATAAACCCCCGCTTTTGTAAAACAATCTAAAAACAAATGAGAAAGATACCCAACAAGAAAACCAAATCCTACCCACCCATTAAACGACGCAACAATCAAAGAAAAGAAAACCCCCGCAACCAAACTATGCAAAAATCCTCGATGCTTAGTCAGCCACTGAAAAGGCCTAAAATACCAATGATTTCCAATTTTGCTATTTTTAATATCAATATCGACAAATATTGTAGCCAATAAAACGGAACCCAAAACCCAAATAGGCATAGATAAAAAATTTCTCAGCAAGAAAAAAACCGCTAAAGAAAAAACAATATGAGTTCTAAATAACATTCAAACACAAAACACAAACCTAACTAACCTTTCCCCCATCTAATTCGGTAATCAACTTCTCAACATCAACCTTCTCAACATCACTAGCAACAATCTCCAAATTATTAAACAACTGATTCCTATTAACCCTACCACTCAAATAAATCTCAGTCCCCAAAAAATCATCCCTAAACGCCGCAGCCTTAACCTCATCTTTCAAATCATCTTCAGGAATAAGCGCCCCAATCTGATCCGAAAACATAACAACCCTCATGCTCTCAATCCCATCATCCAAAACAAAATTCAAAATCGCCCGATCTCTCTTCTCAACAACACCATGCTCAGCACACCTAAACTCTTCGACAACCGAATCCCCACTACCGACCTCCGACTTTGTACCCTTCTTATTACAAGTCGGACAAACTGAATAAAATCTAGGCTGAAAAACCTGAACAACAACCCCTCTCAACCTAACATTCATCCCCTGCCGAACCTCATCTAAACCAACCTCGCTAGCAGCCGGCACATTCTTGACCTCATCCATAACAACTGCACTTTTCTTCAATTCACCAAAACTCGAAAGATGAATCTCCGAATCTCGAGTCGAACCATTCTTAATTTCAACAACATCACCAACCTTAATCGTCTCATTTTCAATCAACTCAATATGATTAGTATCCCACAAAACAACCCGAGTACTCCCACTATCATCAGCCAAAATAAAATTCGCAACCTTCCCCTTCCGGTCATTCTTCTCAAAACTACGAACAGGAAAAATATTCATAACCTTCCCTACAACATTAACCTTCCTCAGTCCCCCCATCAACTCCGCAATCTTCAAATCTTCATCCTCAAAACTAATCCCCAACTCAGCCGCAATAATCTGAGCCGCACCCTCTTTAGAAATCAATCCCGACAACTTAGCCTTTTTCGCCTCAATCTTCCGAATAACCTCATCCCTTTCCAAGCTGGCCAACTTAGCAATCCGATCAACCAACAGCTCATAATTTTTCATATTTAAAAAACCCAACTTCACTATTTAAGTATTATTGAGGTTTAGTCTATATCAAAAACAACCATAACAACTTTTATGGCTCACCAGAGGTACCTACTGGGTAAACCAACATGGATTATTTATAAGATTTGTAACACAAAACTTATAAACCAAAATCAAGACATCCTATTATGAAATGTACAAGCTGCGACAAAGAAACAACAAAAATCGTAAGATTTCCATGCTCAAAATGCAAAAACGAAATCCTAAGATGCGACAAATGTAGAAACCTATCAATTGAATATAAATGCTCAAAATGCGAACACCAAGGACCCTAGAATGGCAACAGCAGGACTACAATTCAAAATAATGCCCGAAAGTATAGATACAAACTTAGAACAACTTAAAGAAAAAATAAAGGAGACAATTAAATCTTTCGAATCTGGAGTTTTCAGCGAAGCAAAAGAAGAACCTATCGCATTTGGACTAAAAGCTTTAATTATAACTATGGCACTTTCCGAAAACGAAGAATCCGATGCAGTAGAAAAGGCATTATCAGAAATTGAAGGTATTTCTTCAGTTGAGCTAATAGATTACCGAAGAGTAGTGGGATAAATATAATAAATAATATGGCAAATAAAGATATATGTAAAATGTTCGAAGTAGGAACTGCAATTAAACTTCATATACCAGAACATCCAAAATTACCAGAAGGCTATACACAAAAAGAAGGCCTTGTTCTTTGCAATATAGACAAAGATCAATGTCCACATGAAAATACCGGAACCCAAATCTATTATCCAGGCTTTCCAAACGGCACAACATATATTTGTAATACTAATGGATTAAAACATTAAAAACCCAATCTTCATAAACTTTATAACTTCCAATAGCCCATATCAACTATGCCAATCACAAAAGAAGAAGCTTCCAAAATAAAAGAACACCTTTTAACACAACTAGACAATTTCCCTGAAGACAAACGCTCCCAAATCTCCGAACAAATCAACTCCATGACAACCGAACAAATCGAAACATTTGTTAAACAAAATAATCTAACCCATCTAGGCGGACAATGCATCTTCTGTGCAATCGTCGCAAACAAGACCCCATCTTACAAAATCGCCGAAAACAAAAATTATATCGCAATCCTAGAATTAAACCCATTAAGCAAAGGACATTCCCTAATTATCCCAAAAGAACATCTTGACAAAGTTCCAGAATCCTCACAAAATATAACACAAGAAGTCAGCAGAAAATTACAAGATAAATTCTCTCCAAAAGAAATTAGAATCAATGAATTAAAAATTATGGACCACGCTCTCTTAGAAGTCATCCCAATTTACGGAAACGAAACTGAGAAACGACAAGCCTCGGAAGAGGAATTAAAATCACTCCAAGAGGAAATATTAAAAGTAGAGGAAATTCCAATGCCAGAAAAACCCGAAGAAATCAAACCCGAAGAAATTCCCATACTACCACCAAGAATTCCTTAAAAATCAAATTCAAAAAATAACCTATTCTACCTTCTAGAATAATTTACAGCCATACTTAAAAGCCTCTGAGCATGAGATGTTTTCTCAAAAGAATATTTTCCCCCATATCGGATTGTGTCCCATTCAAGAATTCCATCCCCATCAATATCCTCTCCCATCAACAAAGACATATCTGTATTATTTCTATTAACCGCTTCCATATAGATGTGAGTAGATCCTGAATAATTTTTTTGACTAACAGTAGCAATATACCCAGGAACTCTGCCTCGATAAACTGATGTTATAATGTCCGAAGCACCACTTTCACCAAACAAAGCCAAACAAAGTGCCCCACTAACAATAACTCGCTTTATTCCCATTTTTATCCTCCCTAAATTTAATTATTCTCATAAAATAACCAAAACCAATAACTACTTAAACACTCACTCACCATAAATGGTGAGTAAAATGCAAAACATCCAAGCCACATTAGAAGAAAACGGATTCTCTTCCTCTGAAAGCAAAGTATATCTAACTCTACTAAAAATAGGCCAAACTAGAGCCGGACAAATAATAAAACAAACCTCCCTTCAAAGCTCAGTAGTTTACAACGCACTAAACACCCTCACAGACAAAGGATTCATAGCTCATATAATTAAAGGAAAAATCAAACATTATCATACACTAGACCCAAAAATAATCAACAAATATATAGAAATAAAACAACAAAACTTCCTAAAAATTCTTCCCTCTCTAAACCAACTACAACAAACCAGCACAACAAATCCTACAAATGTAGAAATTTGTGAAGGATACAAAGGGTTATTTAATGCAACATTAAAATTAATAGAAAATGCCAAAAAAGGACAAATATACAAATATTTTGCTATATCAGAATCTATTCTAGAGGAGGAGGCAATAGAATTCTTCAATAAAATAGACGATCTCAAAGAGGAGAAAGGATTAATAGTTAGAGGAATTGCCAACATGAACTGCAAACTGAAATTTAAAAAACTCAAAAATTCAAAAGTAAAATACACAAATCAAAACATACCACCAGCCATGAACATATTCGAAGACAAAATAATCCTAACAACTTTCTCGGATAAACCAATCTCTATATTAATAGAGTCCAAAGAAATCGCACAACAATATCACAACTTATGGGACGAAATCTGGAAAAAATCTAAATAATAATAATCTATAGGCTCACTCTCGGAACAGAATCCGCGTAATCCGAGTTTTATTCTTCCCCCTCTCCTCAGCTCCCAATCACTAACCTCAAACCCCAAACCAAATAAATAAAGTTTCCCTAAACCCATACCCCAAAAACGCAATCAAAAACGCTGGAACAAACGGCAAACCCTCTTTAATCAAAACCTTTTTTTTGCCCTTCAAAACCTCAATATCTTCTAAACTCAACCCATCCCAATCCGCCCGAATAACTTCCGACTTCGGGCTCACCAGAGTCATGTCCGTAGAGGACCGACTTCCGACTTCCGACTTCCGAAGCACCACATCATCAACTAACCAATCTCCTTCCCTCAATTCCTTCCCAGAAACCTCTCGAATCATCGAAACATTCTCCAAGCCTTTCGCAAAAATATAAAGGAAAGGAAAAACAAAAATCAAAACACCAGTCAAAAAGAAAAGAAAATTAACAAAACCAAGCAACATTAAAGCCACGCCAAGTAGCCCTAGATAAGCAACCCTAGCTTCCCTCGCAATCCGGACCATCTCCGCATTCACCTTTTCCCTATTCTTAAACCACAAAACCCCAGAATAAACCAAGCCATAAACAGAACCACTAACCATTAAAAACAAAAGAAAAATCCCAATATTAATCATAGACTCCCAAAATGTCACCCCAATAAAAAAGGCGGTCATGGCAAACAATAGCTTCGCATCGCCCCCAGCAAAAACTCTTCCATAATAAAACAAATTCACAACCACAAACATCACAATTAAAATAAAGCCAACATGAAAAATAAAATCAAAATCCCCCGACAAAATTATCCCATAAAAAAGATAAGTCAAACCCGAAACCAACAAAAATAAATTCAACCAATTATCAACCTCCCGCCTCTTCAAGTCCTGCAAACAAGCAATAACAATCCCACCTAAGAATAACCAAAATAAAAATGGGTCTGCCCCAATCAATAATCTAAATAAATCTATGAGGGTGTCAAATTCCATTTAATCATTCCCCCTATTAATTAAATTAACAATAAAAATAAAAATAGAAGCCATAAGTCCCACCGCAGACAACGACATATCAAACACACTAAAATATCCACTATTATAACTTCTCAAAAAAATTAATAACAAAATAGAATAATTAATAACACTGCCCAACCATTCCAAAAAATATCTATCCATCACGCCACAAACAAAGCTCTAATAATTCCTACAATCAAAAGCCCCAAGGCAACCAACCCAATACCAACAGCCAAATAATTTAACCACTTCAAAACCTCTTTATTCATAAACTAAAAAACCAATCATTTTATTTAAAACTTCCTCTTCTTCCTTTTTCCCAAGCTCTTCCTCTCAACAACCTTCCCCATCTTATCTCTCTTCTTGCCCGATGAAGACGGCGCATCAGCGCCCATTTTAGAGGGTACACTATTACGTGCAAAATCAACCTCATCAACATTAGCCGACCGAAACTTCCCACCCCGCTTATATCCCCGAGCAAGCCGCTTCCTCTTCAAATCTTTCTTAGTCTTTCGCCTATCAACTCCTCCGTAATCCATCACTCAACTTCCTCCACAACATATTCACTTCCCACTTCCCTAATCAAATATTCCTTCCCAAACTCAACCT
>DAOWCW010000072.1 GCA_030639395.1 archaeon | reverse complement strand
TTGAGAGATCTCCTTCTGTTGCTGCCCAGAATCTTAGGGCCTCTGCTCCTTCTTCTTTTAATATGTCCTGTGGGTCGATCACGTTACCCAGAGACTTTGACATTTTTCTTCCGTTGTTATCTAGGATGTGTTGATGTATCCACGCATCTTTGAAGCAGATTTTTCCTGTTTCTAGGAATCCTCTTATGACCGTGTAGTATAACCATGTTCTTACGATTTCTTTTCCTTGAGGTCGAAGTGTTACTGGATATGCTTTTTTAAAAAACTCGTCGTTTGATTTGTATTTTAAAATGTTTAGTTCTGAGATTGATGAGTCAAACCATGTGTCTAAAACTCTGACTTCGCCTTTCCATTCGTTATCTGGGAAATCTGAAACTTTTCCTTTTGTTTCGCGAGTTTTGGCGTCGATTATTTCGGCTTCTGCTGGTGGAGATTCTTTCCATGGTTCCATGTATTTTCCTTCTGGGACTAGTGCGATTAAATTTTCTGAATACCATAGCGGAACTGGTGTTGCATAATATCTTCTTCGAGATATTGGCCAGTCGATTGAAACTTGGTCTATCCAAGAGTCAAGGATTTTTTTTGAATTTTTTGGATAAAAATTTATTTTCTTGACTATTTTTTTCATGTCGTTCTTAAAATTTATTTGTTTTAGATAAAATTCTGGCATTTCTATGAATTCTATTTCTGTTTTTGATCTTTCGGATATTGGTGTTCGGTGTGTGATTTGTTCTTGCTTGACTAGGAGATTTTTTTCTTTTAGAAGTTCTATTATTTTTTTCCTTGCCTCTTTTACTTTTAATCCTTCGAGTGGTCCGGCTTTTTCGTTCATTTTGCCATCTTGGTTAATTGCTATTTTTGGGGTTAATTTCATTTCTCTGAAAAATTGTATGTCTGTTATGTCTCCCATTGAGCACATCATTACTATGCCTGTTCCTTTGTCTATGTGGGCTGCTGGATGTGATTTTATTGGGACTTCTTTTTCGAAGATTGGGGAGATTGCGGTTTTGCCTTCTAGGTGTTGGTATCTAGGGTCTTCTGGATTGTAGATTACCATTCCGCATGTTGCGATTAATTCTGGTCTTGTTGTTCCTATGATTATTTCTTCTCCTGTTTCTTTTATTTTCCATTTAATATCGTTGAATGTAGACTGGATTTCTTCGTAATCAATTTCGGAGTCGGCGATTGTTGTTCGGAGTTTTGAGTCCCAATTGTTTATTCTTGAGGCTTCGTATATTAATCCTTTTTTGTAAAGATTTGCAAATGTGGCTTGTGTTAGTGCTCTGTATTCTGGGGAATCTGTGTGGTAGATTGCTCCGATTTCGTCGCTTTCTTTGTAGGAGGAAAATGATATTCCTAGTTTTGCGAATGAGTCAATTGATCCTATTGAGGATTCTTCTAGTAGCTGTTTGCAATATTCTATGAATTTTTCTCTTCCTACTTTGAATGGTGAGACTTTGAATTTTTTTTCTGTTGCCATTTCTATTGGGAGACCGTTTCTATCTAGACCTAGTGGAAATAAAACCTCTTCTCCTTTCATTCTCCTGTATCTTGCGAAGAAGTCCATGAAGCAATATGTTACGGCGTGTCCCATATGAATTGGGGAATTTACGTATGGTGGAGGAGTATCTATTGAATATATTTTCTTTTTTGATTTTGGATTGAATTTGAAAAGTTCTGCTTTTTTCCAGTTGGATGTTATCTGGGATTCTATTTCGATGCTCCAGTTTTTTATTTCGGATAGTTTTGTCATTGTGATGGAGAGGGGAAGGTATTTAAAAAATTGTTGATTGTATAAAATATGACTCTCAAAGAGTACCAGTATATAATAATAAAATAATGGCAAAAAAATTGAAGATTTTGGCGGCGGCGGATTTACACGGGGATTTTGGTATTGCTCGCAAACTTTCTTTGAAAGGTAAAAGGGAGCGAGTGGATTTGGTTGTTTTGGCTGGAGATATTTATGGGTATGAGGAGGGGAAGCCGGGGATTTTGGATGTATTTGCTGAAGCTGGGCAGAAGGTAGTTTTTGTTCCGGGGAATTGTGATTTTGATAAGGAGACTGAGGAGCTAACTAAGATTGGGAAGAATATTCATAATTCTTATGTGACTTATGGTAGGGTGGGAATTGTTGGAATTGGGAGTGGGAATTGGAAGCTGTTGTTGGACGAGGAGGATTTGGTTTCTATTAAGAGGAATTTTTCTAGGATGAAATCTTCTAAAAGGATTCTGGTTTCGCATTTGCATGCTGAGGGAACGTTGGCAGAGTTTTCTGGTATACCTGGGGATGAAGTTGTACTAAAAGCTGTTAAGGAGTTTGAGCCAGAGCTTTTAATTGCTGCGCATATTCATGAGGGTGAGGGGATTGAGG
>DAOWCW010000077.1 GCA_030639395.1 archaeon | reverse complement strand
TCATCCTAACAACAACACTCCTAGCAACCCTAATCTCAATCCCAATAGCTCTCCAAATTTCAAAACTCACCGCAAAAAACATTCACAAAATTCCCTATACAAAAATTTCAACAACGACACTAATCTTCCTAATAATAACAAACCTCTATCTCACGGGACCACTAGGTCTCTTGGTTTTAATCGTCGCAACAACACTAGGACTAACTTGCATTGAATTTGGAATCAGACGAGGTTTTCTAATGGGAGCAATCCTAATCCCAACAATGATATTTTATCTGCCTTTCTAAAAACTTATAAACCAAAACAACCAATATTATACATGATAAAAGAAACTATCATCTTAGGAACTGTAGGAATTATCCTAGGAATCGGCATCTTCATAAAAACCCAAGCAATATTTCCAGCCTTAATACCAACAATAATAGGAATCGCCCTAATTTTATTCTACAAAGAAGAAAACAAAATAGAAAAAAGGAAAGATAAAAAATGAAAGAATTAATTATAACCACAACACTAGAAATACCAAATAAAAAAATCATAAAAATTCTAGGTATCGCAAAAGGAAATACAATCCGAGCAAGACACATTGGACGAGATGTTATGGCAGGATTCAAAACTATAATTGGTGGCGAAATAAAATCATATACCCAAATGACAACTCAAGCACGAGAAGAGGCATTTAATCGAATGATAAATCAAGCAATAAAAATGAAAGCCGACGCAATAATCGGAGTCAGATTCTCAACTTCTATGATAATGCAAGGTGCTTCTGAGATGTTAGCTTATGGAACCGCAGTAAAACTTAAATAAAAAATATCCTCTTCACTCTTCCCAAAAAATATTATATACTAAAACTTATACTTATACTTTAATCATCCAACCAAGCACCTACTACTTCTTCACTTAAAGACACCTCTCCACTCGCCACCTTTTCTCCCCACACCAACACTCCACTAGATGTTGCTTTTATGTGCGCTGTAAAAGAAGTACTACTACCGCCATACATAACTGTACAACTAGAAATATATCCTACCACCCACCCACTATCACAATTACCAGAAGCACCATCTTTACTTTGTGCACGTGCTCTACTTTTTACTACACCATCTTCAATCTTAACCTGTCCAAAAAAAATAACATAATAAAGCATATCATCTGACACTACTTCTGTCCTAGCACCCTCTTTCAAAAATTTCCCTTGATTCCCAAACCATATAACATCATCTCCACTACCTCCCCCAGCCACACCAACAATCTCCTCAGCCGTCAAACAACTCCCATCACCATCAAGAAACTCATCATTTGGACACTGAGTTATTGCATTAGTATTAGTATCACTCCCACACCCATGCCCCGTAATCCTATTACAAAAAGCATCATCCACAACAATTTCAGCAGAACTATGCCCAAGAGTCGCAGGATCAGAAGTGCCAAAAGCATTAACAAAAAACAACCCACCAAAAAAAACCAACCCCCCAACAAGCAAAAAAACATGCCTCTTTTCAATGTTAACAATCATAACAAAACAACAAATCCAACCTATTTAAACTTA
>DAOWCW010000024.1 GCA_030639395.1 archaeon | reverse complement strand
GCAGGGCCAGTAGAGGGTGTCGAGCAACTTCTAACGGGACTAGGTGAAATTATTGTTATTCTAATACAGTTCCTCTCTGATACAATCTTAGAGATAGATTCCTTTGATGAATTCCTTTTCGCCAAAATCCTTCTTTTTACAATAATTTTACTAGTTGTTTATACGGTTATTAAAAAAAATACTATATTCGGAGGCAAAAAAAATAAACCAATTCAATGGATAGTTTCAAGCGCAATAGCAATTCTTTCGATAAGGTATATTTCAGACGAATTTATAGAAATAATCTTGTTGCAATATGGGACGCTAGCGGTTGGCATAGGAACATTCATTCCTTTGATGATATTCTTCTTCTTTATTCATCAGTCAGAATTAGGACCAGTAGGGAGAAGAATGGGATGGATAGTTTATTCAGTATCATTTTTGGCTCTCTGGATGTTTAGGTACGATGAAATAGGAGGGGCCAATATAATATACTGGATAGGATTAGGCGTTGTGTTAATACTAATGCTCTTTGATTCTAACATTCACAAATACCTAGGAATGTCTTCTATTAGAAAAATGTGGCGAGATATAAAAGTTAATTCTAGAGTAGAAGCCCAAATAGAGTTAGAAGAACTAGAAAAAAATAGACGTCATTACACGGACCAAGAATATGATAGATTAAGGGACAGATGGTTACAGGTAATTGAAGACAATATAGGTTAGATCAACCCCTACCCCTTTCGATACCCAACAATCCTTCTTGAATTCCCAACACCCTCAAAAATCGGAATCTCATCACCACCCTTTTCTCTTTTCCCCTTTTCTCCCATCAACGAAATCAAAACCCCAATCCCAACCAGCACCAACCCAAACCCAGCAACATAATCCAAATTCACAATATTCAAAATCTCCCAACCAAAATCAATCATCTGAAAACCAATAGTCATAATAACAATACCAACCACAGACACAACATATCCAACCACCTTTTTTACCATATTTTTATTTTTATATCCTGGTACTCTTTGAGCACTAGTAAACACAGTTCACGATTATTTATAAAATCTTCTCTTATTCTATTAATATGAACATAATAAAAAAATTGACAAATCTGTCAAATCAGTTTCAATATAAAGAACTACCCACAGCCTATAGCTCACAATCTGACAGCAAAGCCCCTGCAATTTCTTCAAAAAACCAATTCCTCTTAGATGTTCGAACCCCACAAGAGTTCCATGAATCCCACGTAAAAAATTCCATAAACATCCCAATGAACGAAATTCCAAATAATTTAAAAAAACTTTCCAACATAAAAGAAACAATCCTAATAATTTGCCGATCAGGAGCAAGAGCCCACACAATCCAAGATTTCCTAATTCAAAATAACATTACCAATACAAAAGTTCTAGAAGGCGGAATCCTGAAACACGGAACAAATTTTATAAACTAATCCGAAAGACGACCATTAACCATCATTGCCAGAAATAGATAATTAGATATTACACCTCAATTAAATTTAAAAACAAAGCATCTCTAAAATAATATGAATAAATACCTAGAAATACTAATCGGACTAGCTCTCTTAATCGTTCCAATCTACACATGGATCATAAACTGGGCAGACCTAGGAACAGCAGCAACACTCTTCCTTAAAGGCGGACTCGTATGGATATTCCTCGGAATCGGTGCAATGTTCCTAATAATTGGACTAAGCGACCTAAAAGATTAATCTAACACAATAATTCCTTTAAACCGCTTTTCTTCTAGCAACGCATGGAAACTTTATGCATCAAATGCAAAGGAAAAGGTCTATGTGGACACCCATGCAGAATCCTAGCCAAATTCAAACAAAACGCCCCAAAACCAAAACTCCACTTCTCTGGAAAATCAGCACCAGAACTCTTTGTAGGAAGAATAGGCTATCCAAACGTCAACGCCGGAATCCTCACACCCTCAGAAAACGACAACATATCAAACTTCCCATCCGCTGAAGAATGGGCAAAACAAAATTTCTCCATAGCAAACATCCTGAGACTAAGAGGTCAACTAATCTACGGCAAATCCCAAATGAATACCAAAATTCCAAGTCGTCTAAAACAGGTAACTCAAGAACTAGCCCTCTCTTCAAAGCCAGTCTCAACAGAAATCTTCCTCAAGAAAAAACCAACATTCCAATTCACAATCGACAAAGTCTTTCAACCCATGACAAACCCAGCACCACTCAAAAAAGCAATCCTCGAAGAAAATATACATGTTCCAAAAAAAGTAGACTACCTTATCAACGACACCGATATCAAATCCGTCGACGCAATTAAAGAACTCTATGCCGCAAACACAAAAATTGACCACCTCCAAAAATTACTTTCAATAGGACTCCTTGGAAAAAAACTCGCAAGACGCATGGTTCCAACAAGATGGTCAATCACAGCAACCGATGACACAATTTCAAAACAACACCTCGAAAAAATAAGATACTTCAACCAAATAAACCAAATCACATTATACTCAGGAAACTTCCTAGGTAACTACATCGAAGCCCTCCTCCTCCCAGGACCATTCTCATTCGAAGCAATAGAATGCTGGACGTCAGGATCAACCTACTCAGACCACAAAGACGAATTTGTAATAGATTATGAAGGATTTAACGGAAGAAAAAAATACGCCTTCAACGTCGCTGGAGGATACTATGCGACAAGACTTCCCTTGACAGAATGCCTTCTAAAAATAAAACGCCAAGCAACAGTTCTCACCTTCAGGGAAATCCACCCAGAATACTACGCTCCACTCGGAGTCGGCATTGTCAGAGAAACAGCCAGAAGAACATTCTCAAGCCAACCAAAACATTTCGACACAATCGACGACGCACTAGCCGACATGCAAACAAGAATCACAATCCCAACAAAACAAATCAAACAAAAATCCTGGATACTAAATAACTATGGCAAACAAAAATCAATCTTCGACTTCTAGCCTCACTTCTTTCTCTTTAAATTAGGGGCAGCTCCACTTCCAATAGCAACATAATTATGGGAACAAGGCCTTTCAAATAAATAAATAGGGGAGTCGTTAGAAAATTTTCTTTCTTTTTGTAAAGCGGTATCAGATTCTATCGGACTTCTAAACCCAACTAAATAAATTTGACCTTTATTACTTTGACACGTGGTGCATCCATTATTACTCTCAGGCTTAAGCTCCAAAATTATGGATTTAGACAATTTACCTATCAATCCTTCATCAAAACTTATAGGAGTCCTACATCTTTTCCATGCAGAACATACTACACTGTCAAAACTGTATAAATCATTATCAACACCTAGCACAATAGAATTAGGCCGAACATCAGAAACCAGCGCACCAGAATGAGAGGGGCAATATTTGATGCCATATTTTTCTAGAAAACCTTCCGCATTAGCCTCAATCTCAACCTTCCTTTTTTTCATTTGCCCAACAAAATCATTAACAAGTCCTCCAAACCCATCCGGATCAGCCCGAACAGCCTCAAGCCCCCTCTCAAAATCTCCATCACATCCACGAAATCTCATAAAACAATTTGACCAAATCAGTTTATATTAATTTGTATACTTAACCCACAATTCCAATCAGCAAACCCTCAATAATCCCAGCCACAATCAAAAGAGGAAATACAATAAAAACAAAAAACCTCAACCCTTCTCGAAAAACATAGCCCACACTCCCCTTATCTTTCCCCTTCCCCTCCGAAACCCCGAAACACCGAAACCCCGAAACACCGACTTCGGCTCCAATCCGAAGTCCCATTCCAATCGAAAAAATAATAGCCGGCAATTCAAAAATTCCATGTGGCAAAACTCTCCACATCGTCAAAATCCCATCCATCATCACAGCCTCTCTGGCAACAAACCCAAGCAAGTACCCATTTACAACACAAATCACAATAGGAAAAACACCCAAAAAAATCCCAAGCACCATCGCCATAAAACTCGCCTTCAAATTATTCAAAAAAATAAACCCAACCAATTCTATCACACTCTTCCCCTCAAGCTCTAACATCAAAGTCCTAATTAACTCAAAAATTTCCGTCCTAAAAAAAATAGGAAAAGCAAACCCAATTAAAAAAGTCAAAGCAAAAAGCCCAGATGCAAAAACAAAAAACCATCTACACTCATTCCCAAACTTCCAGCACTTTAAATAATTCTCAACAAAAAACCCCTTCACGCTCTTCATAAAACAACATCAAATCAAAACTATATAAAATTATCTCAGTTAGCTAATTCAGGTACAGCCCTTCTTTATCAGAGCGTATCCATCTCACTCATCGACTAAAATACCGGCTAATCATCTCAGTTTTTCTAGGAAATCGCCTTTTCAAATAAAATCCATATCCAAGTCCAACAATCAAACCACCAAAATGTGCAGTGTTACCAATCGGCAAACCAAGCCCAAGCGACAAAGCCCAAAGCCCAAACATCAAGAAACCCATAGCAGCCCACATAGGCATCGGAAGAATAAAGAAAACTAAAACAGGAAGCCTAGGTGTCAAAACTGCCAACAACCCACCAAGAGCAAAAATAGCACCACTAGCTCCAACGGCATAAACATTCAAATCCGTATTACTCGCCAAAGCAACCAAGACAAAAAACAATCCAGCAGAAAGTCCCCCAATAAAATACAACCAAATAAACCGTTTTTTCCCAATTAATTTCTCAACAAAATTACCAATAAACATCAGCGATATCATATTCACAAACAAATGTCCAAGTCCAGCGTGCATAAACATACTCGTCACAAAAGTCCAAATCTTCTCCCCACTCAAAATCGTCATCGGCATCAAAGCAATCCAAGAAATCGCCAAACTCTCACCAATTCCCGCAATCAAAATCAAAACCCCAAAAAAAGCCACAACATTCACCCCAATCAAAATACTAGTATAAGACAAATTCGAACTAATCTTTCTTCGACGACTCACACGACGTATTCCATCTCCATTAAACTTTTGTTCAAACCACTGTGCCATCATTTCTTCCCAGAAAACTTCTTCTTCAATTTACTAGCAAAACCAACTTTCTTAACAACCTTCTTCTTAACAACCTTCTTCTTAGCAGCCTTCTTAACAACCTTCTTCACAACTTTCTTCTTCGCCACTTTCTTCTTCACAACTTTCTTCTTGACAGCCTTCTTCTTGGCAACTTTCTTAACAACCTTTCCATCAGCCTCCTTCTTAGCATTCGCAATCTTTTTCCGAGCAGCTGCCCTAATGGCTTTCATCATATCAGTCTTTATTTTCTTTTCCTTATCTAACTTATTAGAAGCCCTCTTTCGAGCAATCTCCAACTTTTTTCTAACAATCTTAAGTTCACCTTGAATCAAAACCAAATTCCTCTTAACCCGAGTAATTTTAGTCTTAACCTCACGAATAGGTCGAGCATTATCACTCAATTCATAAATATCTGCACATTCCTCACAACTAAACCCATTTTCCAAAGCCTTTTCTTCCCCAACCTCAATATCACAAGACTTACAAGTATAAAATCGCTTCGTCTCACGACTATCCAATATACCATCAAGGGTCACAATCTTCCCAACCAACGACCCTTCCAATTTCGCCAAACACTTCTCCGTATTCAACGTCCAATAATAAATATACCAACCTTTCCGCTTATCTTTCTTCCTAATAAACGAAACCAAATTATCAGCCGATAGCTTATACAAAATATTTCGAACCTGATTAATTGTCAACTCCATCTTCTTAGCAATCAAAAATTCATTAACATCTCTCTTTTTAAACAAAATCTCAACAATCCTACCATTGCCCTCACCAGCCATTTCCTCGACGAGATCGTGTAGAAGTTTAACTTGCATTCCAAATAAAATCAAAATTCGTTTATATACCTTTCTCTCTTTGCAATCAATTCCTTCGACATCTCAATCATCTAGTCAAACAAGTTGCACAAAAATCCAACAATCTAATATCTAAAAACAAGTCAACCTATTTTCCAATATCTACCGAGTGTGTCGTCATTAAAAAATTACTATAAAGCTATAAAAAAGAAACATCATTAAGAACATTATGGGATTATTCAAAAAGAAAGAAGAGGTGCCAAAAATTCCGACGTCACCTTCCTTACCATCTTTACCTTCTCTTCCACCTATCGCAGAAGAACAGTCCAAAAAAGATCTCCCAGGATTACCATCTTTTCCAACAAATTCTAAGAACGAAAATCTTAATCAAGAAATGGTAAAATCAGCGGTATCTGACATGCCATCTTCTGGAGAAAAAGAGATGCACATGGAAACCCCAGAAGGTTTTCATGCCATAGAGGAGCTAAAAGGGGAATCAATGATTCCTCCAAAGCCTTCTGCCCAAAGTTCAATTCCAGAACTTCCAAAGTCAATCGTTCCGACATCACAAAAGCTCGAACCACCAAAAACCCAAGCTCCGTCAGTTCCAGTGCATCTTTCTCAAGTCGCAACCCAAGCTCCAAAACAAAATGAACCAATATTCGTAAGAATAGATAAATTTCAAGTAGCACAAAAAAACTTCGAAGAGATAAAATCCAAAATAACAGAAATAGAACTAGTTCTTAAAAAAATAAAAGATGTTAAATCACAAGAAGAAGAAGAGCTAAAAGGATGGACTGAAGATATAGAAAAACTCAAATCTAGACTAATGGAAATTGATAGCGATATTTTTAGCCAATTATAGACAAGGAGAAAGAAACCATGGCAACAACAGAAGAACTTTTTATTTCAGTTTCTCCACAAATATATAGAGGAGGTAAATCCGCAACTCTAATGGGGCAGACTGATCTTCTCCAAACTTTAAAACATCTTCAAAATTTAAAAGTCTTATCTCGTCAAAAAAACGATCTCAAAAAACAACTTCACAAACTCATATCCTCGGCAATGACCCAAGTTAATACTCTCCAATCAAAGATGCCAACCTCACAAATTCCAAAAACAATTCAACATCACGAAGAACTAATATTAAAATCAAAACCCAAAACAAGAACAACATTTTCAAAAAGAGACGAAATAGAAGAAGAACTCCAATTAATTCAAGCAAAACTTCAAGAACTAAATTCTTATTAAAACGCCTAAAAATAAATATAGTCTCGATAATCTAATCAAATAAAATCATTGTTTCTCCAACAGCCTCTTTTTTCTCAATTCTTCCTCTTTGATTCCTTCCAATTCTTTCAGCCAATAAATTTTAGCTCACAAGAGATACATGCTGGGTAAAAACCGGTTTTTGAGAATATCCCCAAATTCTCATCTCACCAGAGATACCTACTGGGTGAAAACCTTGGTTTTTTAGAATTCCCAAATTCTCATCTCACCAGAGATACCTACTGGGTGAAAACCTTGGTTTTTTAGAATTCCCAAATTCTTAAAAACCCAAACACCTTCCTTGAATCATGAACAGAAAAACTCTAATAAAAAAATACATCGAATTCTTCAAGTCGCACGACCACACTCAAATTAAAAACTCATCCCTCATCCCAGAAAACGATCCAACAGTTCTCTTCACAACAGCCGGCATGCAACCCCTTGTCCCATTTCTCTTAGGCGAAACACATCCCCAAGGAAAAAGATTAACGAGTGTTCAAAGATGCATCAGAACAGGAGACATCGAAGAAATAGGGGACACAACACACCACACATTTTTCGAAATGCTAGGAAACTGGTCAATCGGAGACTACTTCAAAAAAGAAACAATCGAAATGTCCTATGAATTTTTAACAAAAGTTTTAAATCTACCAAAAGAAAGACTCGCAGTAACTGTTTTTGGAGGAGATAAAAATTTTCCACAAATCCCAAAAGATAATGAGGCAGCAAAGATATGGGAATCACTAGGAATACCAAAAGAAAGAATAGCGTTTCTAAAAGGTGGCGTAGCAACTTCAGAAGATAACTGGTGGGGACCTGCTGGAGAAACAGGACCATGCGGAACATCTACAGAAATATTTTACTGGAAATCAAATGACATCCCAGCACCAGAAGTCTACGATCCAAAAGATGATAACTGGGTAGAGATATGGAACGACGTTTTAATGGAGTACACAAAAGACAAAAATGGAAATTATATTGAAGCAACGCAAAAAAACATAGACACAGGAATGGGCGTCGAACGAACAATCACAATCTTAAACAATCTAGATGACAACTACTTAGCAGACATCTGGAAACCAATAATCAAAAAAATAGAAACCCTGTCAAATAAATCATACGAAGAAAATAAAAAAACAATGCGAATAATAGCCGACCACATAAAAGCCGCAGTCTTTATAATCAGCGACGGCATAACGCCAGGCAATGCCGATCAGGCTTACGTCTTAAGAAGATTAATCCGCCGAGCAATCCGTCATGGAAGACTCCTAGGAATCCAAAACTTCACAACAAAAATAGCAGATGCAATATACCCAATCTACGACGATTATAATTTAGACAAAGAAAAAATAACACAAGAGCTACAAAAAGAAGAAGAAACATTTTTAAAAACCCTAGAGCAAGGACTAAAAATATTCGACAAAATAACTCTCGATTCAAAAAAAATCTCAGGCAAAAATGCATTCCTACTCTACCAATCCTATGGTTTCCCAATCGAGATGACACAAGAATTAGCAAAAGAAAAAGAAATTGAATTAGATAAAGAAGGCTTCGATCAAGAAATGAAATCCCATCAAGAATTATCACGAACAGCATCAGCAGGAAAATTCAAATCAGGATTAGCAGACAATTCCCAAGCAACAACAAAACTCCATACCGCATGTCACCTATTAAACCAAGCCCTGCGAGTTATTCTAAACGATAAAAATATATCCCAAAGAGGCTCCAACATAACACCAGAAAGATTAAGATTCGACTTCAACTTCGATAGAAAATTAACTGACGAAGAAAAAAAAGCAATAGAAGATTTAGTCAACGAAAAAATAAATGAAACTCTTTCAATAGAAATGCAAGAAGTGACACCAGAAGAAGCAAAAGAATTAGGAGCACACGGAGCCTTCGATGACAAATACGGAGACAAAGTAAAGGTCTACAAAATAGGAGACTTTTCAAGCGAAATATGTGCCGGACCCCACGTCCAAAACACAAAAGAATTAGGAGCATTCAAAATAAAAAAAGAACAATCCTCATCAGCAGGAGTCCGAAGAATCAAGGCAATTCTAGAATAAACATTTTCTTCAAAATTCAGAAAATTTTTGTCCCAATGCCCTGAACTCAGAACTCACACTTTCAATAGTTCGCGAAACTTCTTTCTTCATTTCCTCAGCGACGTATTCTAATCCCACAGTCCCAAAAAATTCAGATGCAGTTTTGCTATCATTATAAATTCCAATTATCTCAGGTCTCTCATCAATAAGGCTAGGAAAAAGATGACACCATTCTGGCACCTGAGATTTAGGTATTCTTCCAAAATCACTTTCCTCATTTTCTTTTTCAATAGCAGACACGGTCTCAGCCATGACATCATAAACAAGACCCTTAGTCACATTTCCTTTCAATGCAAGAAGCGCCTTTTCATCACTAGCAAGTTTCCTAAAAAAATGCCTATCAGTGATATCAATACCCTTACATCCAAAAGCAGGCTCAAAGTAATGTCCAAAAGCAGACTCTGTCATATACTGCTTAATCAAAATAATTCCAGATCCCATATCATAACCGATAATCAATCCTTTATAAAAATTTATACACTCTGTTTTTCTTCCCCAAAATAAAAAAAGAACAATCCTCATCAGCAGGAGTCCGAAGAATCAAAGCAATT
>DAOWCW010000048.1 GCA_030639395.1 archaeon | reverse complement strand
TTGAAGAGGTTGGGGAGTTGGGTGAGAGTGTTAGGGGGGATGGTGGGCTTGGGAGTACTGGCAGATAATATATGATTTAGCGCAATAGTCTTTATAAATTTAGAATGGGTTGATTTTTTATGATTATTGGAATTACTGGAACATTGGGTGCAGGAAAGGGGACTGTGGTTGAGTTTTTGAAAGAGAGAGGTTTTGTGCATTATTCGGTTCGGGATTTTTTGGTTGAGGAGATTTTGAAGAGGGGATTGGAATCTAATAGAGAGAATATGGTTTCGGTTGCTAATAATTTGAGAGCGAATTTTGGTCCGAGTTATATTGTTGAGCAATTATATGAGATGGCAGAGAAGTCAGGTGAGAATTGTGTTATTGAAAGTATTCGTTGTCCGGGCGAAGTGGATGCTTTAAGGAACAAGGATGGGTTTGTTTTGTTTTCTGTTGATGCTGATGTGGAGTCTAGATATTCTAGGACAGTTGAGAGGGCGAGTTCTACAGATAATATTTCTTTTAATCAGTTTGTGGTGGATGAGCAGAAAGAAATGACTTCGACTGATCCGAACAAGCAAAATCTTCGTGCCTGTATTGAGGCAGCTGATTATAGTTTTAAGAATGATTGGACGATTGAGGAATTACATGGGAAAGTTGGAAAGGTTTTGGATGGAATCAATGAAAAGTCTAAGGTTCGTGTTCGCCCAAGTTGGGATGAGTATTTTTTAAATATTGCTCGTGAGGTTGGAAAGAGATCGACTTGTGACAGGGGAAGTAGTGGGTGTGTTATTGTTAGAGATAAACAGATTCTTGTTACTGGTTATAATGGAGCTGCGAAAGGATTGCCTCATTGTGATGATGTTGGGCACCAGATTAAGTCCATTACTCATGAAGATGGTAGTGTTTCTCAGCATTGTGTTAGGACGATTCATGGTGAACAGAATGCTATTTGTCAGGCGGCTAAGCTTGGGATTTTATTAGAGGGCTCTACTCTTTATTACAAGATGACTCCTTGTGCTGTTTGTGCTAAGATGATTGTTAATTGTGGAATTGTTAAGGTTGTTTGTGAGAAGAAGTATCATGCGGGTGGTGAGTCAGAGGAGTTGTTTAAAATGGCGAATATTGATTTGGTTATCCTTGATGATGAGGTTGTTAAATATAAGAACCAATAAATTTGATTTTATATCTTATTTCGTTAATTGGAAAAGTTAAGGTATTGAATTTTTTATAGTTTGTATTTATAAAAATATAAAGAAATTATTTTGCTCGAAACAAATTACTTGTTTCGATATTATTGTGCTTAAAACATATAGTGGAGACGTGTCAGTTGACGATGATGTCGTCTGACCCCGGGGGGATTTGAATAACTCAAACTTCACTCTAAAATTTTGTCTTAAAATAAAATCAGACAAAATTCGAGCAAAGATTTTCGCCCCGACAGTCGTGCGTTAAAATACCACAGAAATATATACCATCTAAAGATGGTATTATATGACCCCGGGGGGATTTGAACCCCCGACACCTGGATTAAAAGTCCAGTGCTCTGACCAGGCTGAGCTACGGAGTCATAAAATTTAAGAGAAGTTTTGGTTTAAAAAACTAACTAAGATTTGCCATTTTTGACTCGAACTACTTTGGAATAGCAAAGGTCGAAAGGTTTTTAAAGGCATTTTTGATATTTTTGGTATCTAAAGGGATATTTTAAAAGAAAAAATGCACGTATTACAACCAAAGCACGAGAAATTGAGTGAAGAAGAGGTTAAGAAACTTCTTGATAGGCTTAATATTGCTTTGGTGCAGTTACCTAAGATTTCTAAAAAGGATCCTGCTTTGCCAGATGGTTGTGATACTGGGGATGCTGTGAAGATTTCTAGAGCGGATGAAGAATATTATAGGGTGGTCGTTTGATGATTAAATTAAGTTATACAGGTATTTATTTATTGGAGGTTAAAAATGGCTGAGCATGTACTTGTTAGGGAGTTTTTGAAAAATCATTCACTTGTTGAATCTAATATTACGTCGTTTAATAATTTTATTGAGAAGAGGATGCAGGAGATTGTAACGGAGCTTAGTGATTCGTTGCCTAATGAAGATTTTGAAATTAAGCTTGGGAAAATTCGTGTTGGTAAGCCGAATGTTATTGAGAGCGATGGTTCTTCGCGGCCTGTGACTCCTGCCGAAGTTAGACTTAGAAAATTGACTTATTCTTCTCCGATTTGGATGGAGATGACTATTAATTATGCTGGACAGGTTGAGACTGAGGAAGTTGAGCTTGGTAGGATTCCGGTTATGGTGAAGAGTCGAAGTTGTAATTTAGAGGGCATGAATGAGGAGGAATTGGTTAAGAATTATATTGACCCTAAAGATCATGGTGGGTATTTTTTGATTAATGGAAATGAAAGGATTATGATTATGGCAGAGGAGTTGGCGTCGAATCAGACTTTTGTTGAGTGGCAGAAGATTAAGAGTCGTTTGATTTTGAGGCTATTTTCACAAAGGGGAGCTTATAAAATTCCGATTTCTTTGGTTGAGAGTTTAGAAGGTATTTTGGAGATTTCGTTTTCTAGGTTTAGAGATATTCCGGCGATTGTTTTATTGAAAGCCTTAGGAATTTCTAGTGATGCCGAGATTGTGAAGTTGATCGGGAAGCAGACGGATAGTTTGATTGTGAATTTGTATGAGTATGCTGATATTGGGAATGTTAATGATGCATTGATGTGGATTGCTGAGAAGAGTAGTTTGCAGGGGACGAATAAAGAGATGTTGGATCGTGTGAAGCAGAGGATGGATTCTTATTTTTTGCCACATATTGGACTTGATAAGAAAGATAGAAAAGAGAAAGCTAGGACGCTTTGTAAATTTATTAAGCAGTTTTATATGGCACGAGATAATCCAGATGAAGCTATGACTGATAAAGATCATTATGCGAATAAGCGAGTTAGGTTGTCTGGTGATTTGTTGGCTGATTTGTTTAGGGTTAATATTAATATTTTGTTGAGGGAAGTTCAGCATACTTTACAGAAGACTGTTAAGAGGCGTAAGTTTTATTCGATTAAAACGATTGCTAAGTCGACTTTGTTTACGCATCGTGTTGAGTCGGCGATTGCTACTGGTTCGTGGATTGGAGAGAAAAAAGGTGTTACCCAGAATATTGATAAAAATAATACGTTTGCGATTATGAGTCAGTTGCAGAGGGTGACTTCGACTTTGCCTGGTGAGCAGGAGAATTTGGCGGCGAGGACGGTTCATCCTACGCATTATGGAAGGTTTTGTCCGATTGAGACTCCTGAAGGAACCGAGATTGGTTTGAGGAAGAATTTGGCATTGCTTGCTCGTGTATCTACTAGGACTACTATGGATCATGATGATGTGATTAAGGTTTTGACTAGAGCTAATATGAAGGAAGAAGGGGCTACGGATATTTTTTACAATGGTAGATTTGTTGGTGCGACTGATGATGCTGAAAGTTTTGTTAGAGATGTTAGGGGAGAAAGGCGGCAGGATAATTTGCCGCTTGAGATGTCTGTTCGGTTTGAGAAGTTTTTGGATGCGATTTTTATTAGTTCGGAGATTGGTCGAGTGGTTCGTCCGGTGATTATTGTTGAGAATGGTGAGTCGAACTTGAGACCAGAGCATATTGAGTTGGTTAAGCAGGGATCTTTGAGTTGGAGGAATTTATTTGAGAAAGGGATTTTGGAATATTTGGATGCGGCTGAGGAGGATGATTGTTATGTTTGTATGGATGAGGAGAATTTGACTGATGAGCATACGCATTTAGAGATTGATAGGATTGATATTTTTGGGGCTAGTGTTTCTTTAATTCCATTTGGGAATCATGATCCTCCTGCTCGTATGGTTAAGGGTGGTTCGAGGGCTTATCGTCAGGGACTGGGTCTTTATGCTGCTAATTTTCCGGTGAGGATTGATACGGATGTTTCTCTTTTGCATTATGCACAGAAGCCTTTGGTTAGGAGTTTTACTTATGATACCTTGAATGTTCATCCTGTTGGGCAGAATGTTGTTTTAGCAGTTATGCCTTATGAAGGTTATAATGTTGACGATGCTATGGTTTTAAATAAGGGTTCTGTTGATCGTGGTTTTGGTCGAAGTTCTAAGTTGAGACCTTATGTTTCGGTTGAATTGAATTATGCTGGTGGGTTAAGGGACGAGGTTTGTATTCCTGATAAAGATGTTTCTGGATATAGAACTGAGGAGAGTTATCGGTTTTTGGAAGATGATGGTATTGTTTATCCTGAGGCTGAAATGAATGAAGGTGAGGTTGTGATTGGCAAGATTTCTCCACCTAAGTTTTTGAGTGAGGCTCGTGAGATTTCGATTCAAACTAAGAAGGAAAATAGTTCGGCTTTGAGGCAGGAAGAAAGCGGAATTGTCGATGCTGTTTTTGTTACGCATGATAAGGAAGGGAATAGAATTATGCAGATTAGAATGAGGGAGCTTCGAGTTCCGGAAGTTGGTGATAAATTTTCGGTGCCTCATGGACAGAAAGGTATTGTTGGTTTGGTTGCTGAGGAAGAGGATGTTCCGTTTAGTGTTAGTGGTATAAAGCCGAATATTATGTTTAATCCTCATGGTATTCCGTCTCGTATGACTGTTGCTTATTTGATGGATGTTTTGGCTGGTAAGCTTGCGGCTTTGAGTGGTTCAATTGTGGATGCTTCGGCGTTTTCGAGTGAGACGATTGGAAGTTTGGAGGATGGTTTGAAGAAATTGGGCTTCAGGGCTAACGGTAAGGAAATTATGTATAATGCGGTTAGTGGTGAGAGGATGCCTGTTAAGATTTTTGTTGGGAATATGTTTTATTTGAAGTTGAAATATATGGTTGCGGATAAGATGCATGCCCGTGCTTCTGGTAAAATTGCTTTATTGACTCGTCAGCCTATTGCTGGTCGTTCTCGTGGTGGTGCTTTGAGGCTGGGAGAGATGGAGCAGGAAGCTTTGGTTGGCCATGGTGCGTCGTTGTTGTTGAAGGAACGGTATGATTCAGATAAGGTTGTTATTAATATTTGTAGTAAGTGTGGGTCAATTGTTATTGATGACCAGATTCATAATAAGAGAGTTTGTTCGCTTTGTCATTCTAACCAGGTTGAGCCGGTTGAGGTTTCGTATGCGTTTAAGTTGCTGATTGAAGAGTTGCAGGGATTGCATTTATTAACTAAATTTGGGCTGAAGAATAAGTATGAATAAAATGGGAGAAGAAAATAAAGCTCATATTGAAAATAAAAAAGTAATTAAACTTGATGGTAGATTTTCAGAGGGTTCGGTTGTTGGATATGAAGATATTTGTGCTCATGCATATAGTGCGCATAGAAGTTTATGCAAAGGAGCATTAGATAATGAAACATTTAATATGACTTGTATTAATAAAAAAGCAAGTAGAGAATGTAGAGAAAATATGATTAGAATAGCAGTGTCTTATGATTGTGTATCTGAAACAATGGGAGGGCAGCGATAAAATGAGACCAGTTAAGAAGCAGATTAAGAATATGATGTTTTCGTTGCTTAGCCCTGAGCAAATTAAGAAGTTGAGTGTTGCTAAAATTGTGACTCCTGAGTTGTATGATGTTGATGGTTATCCAGTTGATGGTGGATTGATGGATTTGAGGCTTGGCGCG
>DAOWCW010000002.1 GCA_030639395.1 archaeon | reverse complement strand
TAAAAATATTTTTTTCTTTTTTCCAAAGTCCTTTCTATGTTTCTTGGAAGGGCCCCTTTGGCGAGTTGCTTATTTATGTCGTCTATCTTTCCTTGTATGGTTGCATATCTCTCTGACTCTGCCCCATGCTTAGCCTTACGTAATTCCGCACTTCCAAATGCTGCATGTATCTGTCTATCAAAGAAAAAGACAATGATGGTTCCAATAATTCCTACCCAATAAACATAACTTGCGATTCCTGTTATATCTGGATAAGTGTAGGAGAAGATTGCCACATAAGAGACCCCATATAGAATCCAGCCGATTTTTCTTGGAAGTGGTCCGAAATTTGACTGATGCAAAAAGAATAGCATTATAGCAAAGGGAACGAACATCCCAATTGCTGCACCTAGAGTACCATATTGCAAGAACAATGTTTGAACTAGTTCATCTGGTATAAATCTTACGGACAGGATACTTATTGCTATGGATATAATTCTTAATATTGTTTCATTGTCTCCGAAAAAGTCGTTTTTCTTTATTGTTACGTAGATAATTAGGAAAATTAAGATGAAAAAAATCATTTTTGCGAAGAGGAATTCATCGAAAGAGTTTATATTTAAGATTGTGTCGGAGAGGAATTGAATTATTATTATTATTACTTGACCTAGGCCGGTTAGGAGTTGCTCGACACCCTCTACTGGCCCTGCACGGGTTAGTGGTATTAGTCCGAGAAAATAGGTGATAGGCAATAGAAGATAGATTTTCTTTTTCATATTGATTTTAGGATTGTTTGGTTTATATAATTTAGTATGGGAATGTTTATAAATAATTGTTGACTTGGGTTTTTATGAATATGAAGAGGGTTTTGGTATTTTTGGTTTTGGGGTTGTTTTTAATTTCTATGATGGGCGGGGTTTTGGGGGTTAATGGAGATACATCTGCGGAAAAAGCTGCGGAAAAAGCTGGAGAAAAGATAGGTGCCGAACTTATGAGTTTTGTAAGTTTTATAAAGGCATTATTTGGAGCCATATCTGGAGAAGAAGAAACAGTCATAGGTAAGATGCAAGTATTTACTCAAATTTTGTTTACAATTCTTATTGCTATGCTGGTATATTCTTCAAGTGGATTTTTTTTCGAAGAAGGTTCTTTTGTTCATTGGACTGCCACTATTGCTATTTCCCTGCTAGCTATAATTGCTATACCTGTTAATTTATTGGAAGTTATTAGGGTTCAATATGGAGTAATGGGGGCAACTTTGATCACAGCTATTCCATTTGCTATTGTTGCATTTTTTACGATTAAGGTGGAAAATCTGGCTATTGCCTATATGACTTGGGTATTTTTTATTATGTATTATTTCTTTTTATTTATTTCTAAGGTAGTGGAGACTAAATCTATCCTTACTGTAGCTGCACTACCTTATACACTTGCTATAGTGGCTGGATTTGTGATGATTTTTATTTTAGCCTTTTTTAGAAAGTGGTTAGCTGGAGTAAATTTGGAAGCAGATGTTGAGCTAGCTAGACAAAAGACATTGAGAAGAGCTGCGGGACTAGAGGAAGAAACTGCGCGACTTAAAGCAACTACTGGAATCTAGGATGAATTTTAAAATATTGACCTTCTTCTCTTAGTTTTCTAACTTGGAGGTAGGCTTTCATTTTTTTGAATTGGGTTTCTTTATTTTTATTCTAAACTTTTTTAAAGATGTTATTACATTCTATATTATGAAAAGGATTGTTTTGTTATTGGCTTTGTTCTCCTTAGTGTTTGTAGGTGCTGAGGTTACTCTTGGGGAAGTTCTTGATGTTGTTGGAGAAAAAGCTAGTGATGTTGGTAAAAATACCGATATTTATGCCAATGTTTTGGGAGAGAATCTTTTGAAGTTTCAGGAATTTTTTATTGGAGCTTTGGGATTTGTTAGTCTTGGGTTTTTTGATGTGAGTAGCGAGATGGATTTTGCGAGGTTTCTTTTTGCGATACTGTTGTTTATGTTGTTGTATAGTCTTGTGGGTTTTGTTTTTGACAAGTTTAATTTTGGAATTGCTTTTATTATTACTCTTTTGGCTTTTATTGGGATGGATGACAAGACGATAGAGATTATTTTTTTGAATTATGAGGCGATGGGTATTATTATTACTGTTATTTTGCCTGTTTTTATTTTGTTGGCTTTTACTTTTAGGGTTTATTGGAGGGCTTATGAGGGAAAAAGCAAGGTTAGTCCGTTTTATACTGAGATGGGAAATTTAGTATTTTTGATTTTTTTTGGTTGGTTTTTTATTCGACATAGCAGAGGTGAAGAGGGTGCTATTGCGGTTATGAGGTTTGCTTTGGGGTGGGCTTTGATTGGGATGGGGATTGGACAGACTGTTTTTTATAAGATATTTGCTAAATTTTTACATATTCAGAAGGTTAAGGAAAGAAGGCTTAGAAAGGATATTCGAAAGATGAAGCAGGATTTTATTGATGCGAAGAACGAGATTGAACTAGAAGCACTTAATGATGGTCGAGGTTGATTTGGAATTTTGTTATTAGATGTCTTGTTTTTCTATTACTGAGCTTAAAAGTCTTCCCTTTGCTTGAGCTCTTGAGATTGCTGAGTATCTTTTTATTCGAGGATTAATCCAATCGAAAAAATTCCAGATTATTAAGAATGTCATTACAATTATTATTCCTGTTATGATTGATGATGTTAGTGTGTATTCTTTTGTGGTGTTTATCCAGTCCCAATCAAGTTTTGTTATCGTGAATGCTACGGCTTGGAGGAAGAGGTTTTTTAGATTGATGAATGCTCCAGATATTGAGACTAGGATTGTGATGATTGTCGCTGCTATGAACTCGCCTGATACTATGTCGAAGATTTTTGTTTTAAAGAAGGGAGTTAGTTTTAGGATGTCGAGAATTATTACTAGGAACATTATGAAGATTGCAAAGAAAGTTAGGGCTTCTCTTGTTGATATTTCTTTTGAGACTTCTTTTAGGTTTAGTCCGAAGAAGGTGCCGATTATATTTTGCCAGACTGGGGATATTATTATGGTTTCGTTCCATGGGTTAAGATTCGGTTGATCTGTAGTTGAGAGCTTAGGGTCGAAAGGAGGGATGATTTGTTTGGTTAGGTCGGATGACATTGGAGTTTCGGCTGGGACTGTTGGGAAAATTAATATTGCTAATAAGATTAGTATTGTGATTCCTCTTTTCATGTTTTGATTAGGACGTGTTGATTTATATAATTGGCGATGGAAAGTTTTATAAACAGCTGTTAATTATATTTTACATATGTTAGAAATAATTGACAGGCTTGCGGTGTTTTTTGAGGATTGTTATAGGGAGGTTTCGGTTAGAGAGTATGCTCGTAATATTGGAGTGAGTCCTCCTACGGCTTCAAAGTTGCTTAATGGTTTTGTTAGTGAAGGTATTTTGCTGAGACGGGAAGATAGGGGGTTTTTATTATTTAGAATAGATAGTGAAAGTCGTGTTGCCTTAGGATTGTCTAGGATTTATTGGGAAGGTAGGCTAAAGAATTTGGTTATATTTTTGAGAGATGAATTGCGTTTTGACTCTGTTGTTCTGTTTGGAAGTTTGGGGAAGTTGGAGGCGACGAAGAGTTCTGATGTTGACTTGGTTGTTTTTTGTAGATCTAAGAAGGCCCTCGTTGGGCATGACTCTGGTGAGCCCGATGTTGATTTGAAAAAGTTTGAGCGGAAATTGGGACGCGAGGTTCAAATTTTTAGGTTTGAGAACTTGGAAAATGTCAGTGAAGAGTTAAGATTAAATATTGTGAATGGTTGTGTTTTGGGAGGTTATTTAGAATGAAGTGGAGTGGATGTCGAAGATTAAATATTGCGAAGGGGTGTCAGGTTGGTGAGAAACTTGTTTACTTATTGCTAGTTCTGTTATTATTTGGTGTGGTAGTCGCGGAGTCTCCTGCAGCTGTGGGAGGAGATATTGAGAAGGCTACGGAAGATGCTGAAAAAGCAAAAGAGTTGATTGACAAGTATGGTCTTGGTGATGATGGGAAGATTGACTATGGGAAGTATAGGCCATTTGTGACGAAGGCTGAGCTTAGGATTGCTACGATTAATTTGTGGTTGGATGAAAATGTTGGTTGGATGCGATATATTTTTCATATGAAGCCTGCGGTTTCTTTTTTGTTTTTTATTAATGTGTATGTTATTCTTTGGTTTTTTGTTGTTTTATTTTTGAATGCTAAGGGACTTTGGTTTTTTATTGAAGAAGAAGGGAAGTCTAGGATTTTTGGGTTTGGAGTTTTTTTTATTTTGCTGGTTATTAGACTTTATTATGGATTAGCTAATGTGCTTTATGGATGGCTGACTTATATTTGGTTTATTTTGACTGATTTTGGGGTTTGGTTGGGGATTATTTTTGTTTTTCTTTGTTTTGTTTTTGCTCCATTTAGTATTTCTGCTATTGGAAGTATTATGCTTATGCTTGCTAGATATAAAGCTTCTATGGAGGCTCGGAGACAGAAGGTAGAGATGGATACTAATATTGAGGCTGTTGATGAGTTAATTGGGCAGATTAAGGATAAGAATTAGGTGCCTGACCTTGTCAGAGCAGTCTTAATCAGTGGTGAGTGGCTGTCTTTTATGTCTTCACAAACTAATATGAAATATTAGCTGGATAATCTTGGTGGTTCTTTTATGATTACTGACTTAGTATTTTGATTTTTTTAGAAGTAGCATTAAGAATAATGTTGTAATTAATGAAAAAATTAATGTTGTAGTTGCGTAAGAAGTAGCTTGGGCGGTTCCGATGACTGCGCCTGTCGCCATGTTTTCTCGGAGGATGCCGGTTGTTGAGGTGAAAACTATTAGGAGAGAAGTTATGTTTATTGCTAGTGAGATGCCGAGGGCGATTCCGATTATCATTTTATTATATGGTTAAACTTTTATATAAGCCTTACTGTGTTTTGTTAATGGTGATTACATACTTGTTTTTTGTTTTGGGGATTGTTTTTTTGGTGAAGGGTGCGAATTGGATTGTGGATAGCTCTTCGTCGATTGCTGAACGGCTTGGTGTTTCGGGTTTGATTATTGGATTGACTGTTGTTGCTTTTGGGACGAGTTTGCCGGAGTTGGTTGTAAATTTGTTTGCTGTTGCCAAGGGGTCGAGTGAGATTGCGTTTGGGAATGTTGTTGGGAGTAATATTGCGAATGTTTTATTGGTACTGGGGATTGTTGCTTGTTTTGGGAATATTCAATTGAAGCATGAAACTATTTGGCATGAGATTCCGTTTGCTTTGCTGGCTGCTTTTGTGTTGTTTGTTTTGACTGGGAATTTGTTTGGGGCGAAGGAGTTTCTGACTAGGGATGATGGGTTGATTTTGTTGGGATTGCTTAGTGTTTTTCTTTACTATGTTTTTCTTATGGCCAAGAAAGGGAATAAGGAGCTTGATGTCAGTGCTATTGTTGATAGATCTAATTTGTTGATTGGATTGAAGTTGGTTTTGGGAATTGTTGGAATTTATTTTGGTGGACAGTGGGTTGTTGAGGGGGCTGTTGTTATTGCTAATCAGTTGGGGTTGAGTGAGTTTTTAATTTCGGCGACGGTGATTGCTGTTGGAACGAGTTTGCCGGAGTTGGTTGTGAGTGTTGTCGCTGTAATGAGGGGGAATGTTGGACTTGCTATTGGGAATATCGTTGGAAGTAATGTGTTTAATGTGTGTTGGGTTTTGGGAATTGTGCCGTTGATTTCTCCCCTGAAGATTCCTGCTTTTATTGGATTTGATATTGGTGTGATGTTTTTGGCTACACTGGTTTTGTTGATTTTTGTGTTTGTTGGAGAAAAGCATGAGTTGAGGCGAAAGGATGGGATTTTGTTGTTGTTGTTTTATGTGATGTATGTTTGGTATGTTGTTGTTCGGGGATAGAAAATATTTTGCTTTGCAAGGGAAGCTCACATTCTTACATAGAAAAATTCAGCTTCGCTGGGCCACGTATGGCATGACTCTGGTGAGCCCAGACTTGGAGTTAGAAAAAATCAGATAGTCCTTTTTGTTTTTTTGCTTCTGTTAATAATCTAAGTTTTTGTAGCCCAGAATCAATTCTAGTTTCAGAAAAATCGTGCTTTATTAATATCTCTTTTACTTTCTCCTCATCAACTTTGCCAAACTCAATATCCTCAATGTAATTTGATTCATATTCATGAAATTGTTTGAATACTTCTTGCCAGTCGAAAATGAAATCAAATTTACTTGAAACGTGCTTGAATATTTCGACTGGATATTTATATTGTTGGACTATTTCTAGGGCTTTTTTTTGGCCGAGGCCTTTTATCCCGCCTGGATTGTAGTCTGTTCCTACGAGAATTGCTAGGCAGATTAGTTGGTCTTTATCAATTCCAAGTTCGTTTAGGACTCGTTGGAATTCAATTAGTTCTGGCTTGATGTCGATGTAGAGTCCTGATGGTAATTTTTTTCTTCTGGCTGAAGTGAGATTTCGAATGAGATATGGAGTTGCATAGAGAATAGCGTCATAATCTTGAGATGCTGCTGCCCAGACTTTGCCTGTTCTTGCCAGAGTTGCAGCTTCGGATTCTCCTTCAGATGGAGCTTGGATTACTGGAATTCCTAAGGCCTCTAATATTTCTTTTGATTCTTGAACTATCTCGTTGGTTATTTTTACTGTTCGGCTGGAGTATTTTTTCATTCCTGCTATGTCATCTTTGGCTTTGGCTTCTATGTATTTTTCTTCGGCTATTTTTTTTGCTTCTTTTCGTTTCTCGATTTCGGCTTGTTTTAGCTCTGGAGGGATTCCGTCGAAGATGTAGACTGGCTTGATGCCTTCTTGGAGGAGATTGATGTTTCGGTAGAATAGTCCAGAGAGGTGAGATGTTATGTTGCCGTTTTTATCTTGGAGTGGTGTGCCGTCGGGTTGTCGGATTGTTGTGAGGAATTGGTAGAGTGTGACATAGGCGTCGATTGCTATGGTTTTGTCTTTTAGACTTGAGAGTTCTATTTCTTTTTTTGGAATGATTTCTGATATTTGGATTCCCATACTGTGGTGAGGAAATTGAGATATAAGTAGTTTATGGGGCGATTAGTTATTTTTTAGCCAGGCTTCTCTAACTTCGTCATATTCAACTGGGTCTTTAAATTCTTCTTGGGAGGATTCATGTTCTGGATAGGCAGATAAAGCTCTTGATTTCCCGTTTCTTGATTCTGCATAGATACTATCTATTTCTTCCATGATGGCTTTGCCCTCATAGCACACATCTACTTCTAGTAAGTTTTCTCTCTCTGGTACAACTCTCATGTCTACAGGATATTTTTTTAAATGATAGGCCAAATCTTTTTTCGCTCGAGACATTGGGTCCTTCGTGTCTCTTTTTAGGTCATCGTCATCTTCTTTGTCATAACATATACGATATGTTATTCCCTTCCCAGAGGAACTATAAAAAAATACTAACTCCGAGCCGAATCCTTTGGCAGAACATTCTCCTTTGAAACGTATGGTTATTCTCACGTCTTCATCAACGATTGCCCTAGGGGTTATTTTTTCTACAAAATTTTCTAATGTTATATTTTTTATTTTTATCATTTTATACTAAAAATATCTATAATTTCTCCGTGGTCTTCTTTCTTGAGGTGATGTATTTTTTATCGCGTCTTTTTCATTGCAATCATACTCTTGAGCATTTGGTTTTCTGTCGGATACTGGACATGTACCAATTATTTCTACAACATCTTGTCTTGATGGATTTTTATATTTTGGGATTTGTCCAAACAATGACACTCCTGACCATGTTACTTTTGATATCATAGTTGATATAGGCATAGAAAGTTTATAAATCTTTTGAATGTTGTAATAGATGAGTAGTAACGATTATTGGTTCAGAAAATATATAAAGTTTGTTTAGTTGTCTGGTATATGAAAATCGAATTTGTTCCTGTGGAATATGATTATTTTGATTTTGATGGAAAGAATTTTGTTAAAATGATTGGTCGAGATGGGGATGGTAGGAAAGTTTGTGTTGTGGATTCTTATGATGCGAATTTTTATTTGATTCTAAAGGAAGGTTATGATGAAAAACGGGTTTTAGGTAAGATTAAAAATATTGAGGTGAGGAAGGGCGGGAGGATTAGTGGGGTTCTTAGAGCGGAGGTTTTGGATAAGCATTTTTTGGGAAAGAAAGTTCGGGCTATTAGAGTTTGGATTAGTAATCACAAGGATGCACATGAGATGATTTCGGCGATGGGGGACATGGAAGGAGTTGATTTTAGAAGGGAGTGGGATGTTTCGCTTATTACTAAATATATTAAGGAGAATAAAGTGAATCCTCTGGCTTGGTGTAGTGTTGAGACTGAAGAACATAATGTTTTGAGGATGCTTGATGGTCTAGATGTTGGGGCGTGTTATTTTGCTAAAAGTATTGTGCCATTTGAAAAAAAGGAGGAGTTTGTGCCTAAGATTTTGGCTTATGATATTGAAACTACTGGACGTGAGATTGGGGAGGGGGAGATTTTGATGGTGTCTGTTTGTGATGGGAATATAAAAAAGGTTATTACTTGGAAAAAAATTAATGATGTGCCTGATTATGTAGAGATTGTTGAGGATGAGGCGACGATGCTTGAGAGGTTTTGTGAGATTGTTCGTGGGGCTGATGCTGATATTTTGACTGGATATTTTAGTGATGGTTTTGATTTGCCGTATTTGAAATCGAGAGCTGATTTTTATAAGGTGACTTTGGATTTGGGGATAAGTGGTCGAGGTCCTAGTTTTGCGAGAGGGCGGATTCCTTCTGGAAAGATTGCGGGGCTTGTTCATGTTGATTTGTATCGTTTTGTCGACGCTGTTTTTTCTCAGTATTTGCAAAGTGAGACTTTGAGCTTAAATGAGGTGGCTGGTGAGTTGGTTGGGGCGAGAAAAAAGGATTTTGATTTTTCGAAATTGGGGAATATGGAGAACGACGATTGGAGAAATTTTTTTTCTTATAGTATGCAGGATGCTGTTGTAACACATGAGTTGGCGTTGAAACTTTGGCCAGATGTTAATGAGTTTTGTCATATTGTTAAGGAGCCTGTTTTTAATGTGACGCGGGATAGAATGGCGACGCATGTTGAAAATCATATTCTGCATAATTTGGATCGGTTTGATGAGATTGCGGAGAGACGACCTGGGCATAATGAGAGCAATGAGAGGAAGAATAAGAAGAAGTTTGAGGGGGCAAATGTTTTCGAGCCGACGCCTGGATTTTATGAGGATTTGGTTATGTTTGATTTTACGAGTATGCATTCTAGTTTGATTGTATCGTTTAATATTTCGGGTCAGAGTTTGCGATTTGTAAATGATGGGAATTGTTATGTTGCTCCTCAGTTTGAACTTGATGGGGAAGATGTTCAGATTTATTTTGATAAGGAGCTTGGGTTTTTTGCTACTTTACTGAGCGAGATTGTTGATAAACGAAAAAAATTTAAGAAGGTATATCAGAAGGATGGCAGTGCAATGAGTAAGGCTCGATCCAATGCTTACAAGCTTTTAGCTAATGCTACTTTTGGTTATCAGGGTTTTTATGGGGCTAGGTATTACTCGAGGGAGGCTGCTGCAGCGACGCTGGCTTATGTTAGAAAATTTAATGCTGATACGATGAAGAAAATTGAGGACGAGGGGTATCAGATTATTTATGGCGATACTGATTCTATTGCTTTTTTGAAGAATGGAAAAAGCAGGGAAGAGATTTTGGATTTTTTGAAGAGGATTAATGATGAGTTGCCTGGAATTATGGAGTTGGAGTTGGAGGATTTTTTTACGCGTGGTCTTTTTGTTGCGAAACGTGGAGTTAAAACTGGGGCGAAAAAAAAGTATGCTTTGCTTAGTGAGAGTGGGAAGATTAAGATTCGTGGGTTTGAGACGGTGCGACGGGATTGGTGTGGATTGGCGAGGGTTTTGCAGAATAATGTTTTGAGGAATATTTTAAATGAGGGGAACGAGGTGGGAGCTTTGAAATTGGTGAAGGAAGTTGTGGATAAGTTGAGGTCGAGGGATGTTGAATTGGAGGATTTGATTATTCATACTAAGTTGAAGAGAGATGTTGGAGATTATGTCGCTGAGGGTCCGCATGTTGTTGCTGCGAAGAAAATGATTGAGGCCGGTATACCTGTTGGTGTTGGGACGTTTGTTGAGTATTTTGTTGGAGAGGGCTCGGGAAAGCGGATTGGAGATCGGGTTTTTTTAAAGGGGGAGAGGGTGAAATATGATGTTGAGTATTATTTGAAGAGACAAATTTTGCCTGCTGTTGAGGGGATTTTTGATGTGTTTGAAGTTGATGTTTCTGCTATTGTGGATGGGGAAACTCAGAAAAAACTTTTTTAGGGAAGTCTTTGAGTATAAGTTTTGCTAGGTCTCAAAAAATATGACTTCTGGCAAGTCAGGGCTTGGTGGATATAAAAAAATATTATAAAAATTAATTTTGCACTTCAATTTTTTCATTGAATAATTTGCTGGCTTCTTTAACGTAATTTTCAATATTTTCTTTGAACCATGGTTTATTTGTTTTTTGGATTTTTCCTATAAGGTAATAACCTAGACAAAAGATTAGTCCAAAGTCTGCTGATTTTGGTAGTTTGTAATTTAGCTTGTTTTTTCCGAAAACTTTGTTTTCTACGCCTAAGCTGATAAATAATTCTTTGTTTGATTTGACAACGGTTTTTGCATGCTTGGTTTGTTCATATGTGAAAGCTTCTCCTTGAATCATGGGTCCGAATAGTTCGTCGAATTTTGTTTCGAAGAATTCTCTGATTGGGTCGAATTTTTCTGGGACTATGAAGTAATATGAATTGTATTTTTTTAGGGGTGGGACTTTGATTTTTTTAAGGAAAGTTAGAATTTTTTTTGGATCTTCACCTGTTTTTGCAAGAATCATTCCTAGGTATGTCGAGGTGTTGTATGTGTAGGGCTCGGTGTTTTTTGGAAAGGTGTATGTTTTGTTGACGAATTTTGTTGCTTCGCCATTTGGATTGTTTGTTAGGAGGATTGTTTTGATTTTTTTCTTTTTCATTTGTTTTGCGATTATTGGAGCGTGTTTTCCTGCTGATGATGAAATTAATATGCAACCATCGATTTTTTCTGTTTTTAATTTTTCAAGATAATTGCTTTCGTTTGCGAAGACTCCGTGAAATAAAATTTTTCCTAGTGCTGCGGCGTTTCCGCTTCCTACGACTAAAGGATTATTGAAGGTAATTTTGATTTTGGGGAATGAAGATTTTGAGAGGAGATTTAGTGCGTTTATTGTACATTCGTCTAGATTTATCAGCTCTTTCATTATTTTTTTAGAGATGACAAATATTTAACTGTTTTGATTGCTTGAAAATAGTTCGTTGTTGTTTTGGATATACTATGGAAAGGTTTAATAGCTTAAATGGCTGTATTTTTTTGGAGATGGTGACATGAAGGTTTTGATGCTTGGTTGGGAATTTCCTCCTTTTTTTGTTGGGGGAGCTGGGATAGTTTGTCATGAACTGACGAAAGAGCTGGTTAAAATGGATGATATTGACTTAACTTATGTTATGCCTTTTGGTCCTGATGACCTCATGAATCAGCATCTTAGAATATTGTTAGCCGATAGATTTAAGGGAAAGAATAAAATTAATTTTAAACGAATCCCTTCTTTAATTGGGGCTTATATGACTGAGGAAAGTTACAGGGAGGAAAGGCAAAAAATAATTACTGGGATAAAAACTAAGATTGGGAAAGATAATGCCTTGAGTTTGTATGGGGAAAATCTTATTGCAGAAGTTTATAAGTTTACAGAGAGAGTGAATGCTATTATTGACGAGGAGGATTTTGATGTCATTCATGCGCATGATTGGACGACGTTTCCTGCTGCTGTAAGGGCTAGTGAGCAGATGAGAAAACCATTAATTGTTCATATGCATATTACTGAATTTGATAAGTCGGGTGGGAATGGTGCTGATCCGCATATATATTCTATTGAGAAAGAAGGAATGGAAAAGGCGGATAAAATTATTGCGATTAGTGAGAAAGTAAAGAGGGGATTGATTAAGAATTATGGTATTGACCCAAAAAAGATTGAGATTGTTTATCATGCAAAGATTGATGTTGGTCCAGACATTGATTTTGATTTTCCGAAGTTTAAGGAAAAAAATAAGATTGTTTTGTATGCGGGTAGGATGACTTTGCAAAAGGGTCCGGATTATTTTATTGAGGCAGCCAAGAAGGTTGTGAATTTTTATGATAATGTTATTTTTATTATGGCTGGATCTGGCGACCAGCTTAACAAGATGATTAAAAAAACTGTTGAAATGGGATTGCAGGATAAGTTTTTGTTCCATGGATTTTACACGCGAGATGATGCGAATAAGTTTTTTAGTATGGCGGATATTTATATTATGCCGTCGGTTAGTGAGCCATTTGGGCTTGTTTCTTTTGAGGCGATGACTAAGGGAACGCCGACTATTATTTCTAAGCAGTCTGGAGCGAGTGAGATTTTGAATAATGTTTTTAAAGTTGATTTCTGGGATACTGATAAAATGGCTAATCAAATTGTATCGTTGTTAAAACATAATGAATTACATAATACTATGAAAAAGGAGGGGTTGAGTGAGGTAAATAAATTGACATGGGATAAGCCAGCTAGGCGGTGTGTTGATATTTACAAAGAGCTTACCGAAAAGGGTTAATGGTTTCAATGTGTTTTTATTTTCAGGTACATCAGCCTTATAGGATTCGGCAGTATTCTGTTTTTGATATTGGAAAAGAGAAAGAATATTTTTCGGATCGGTCTGGGACGAAGTTGGATAATAAGTGGATTGTTGATAAGGTTTCTGGAAAGTGTTATTTACCGACGAATGCGGTTTTGTTGGAGTTGTTAAAGAAGCATCCTGAGTTCAAGGTTAGTTTTTCTTTTTCTGGAGTTTTCTTGGAACAGTTGGAAGAATTTGCACCTGATGTTTTGAAAAGTTTTCAGGATTTGGTTGCGACTGGTCGGGTTGAAATTTTGAGTGAAACTTATTATCATTCGTTGTCGTTTTTGTTTGATAAGGATGAATTTCGTGAGCAGGTTCGGTTGCATGGAAAACTAGTGAAACAATTATTTGGAGTTGAGCCGACGGTGTTTCGGAATACGGAGTTGATTTATAATAATGAGTTGGCTAATGAGGTTGAGGCTATGGGTTATAAGGGGATTATTGCTGAGGGTGCGGATCATTTGTTGGGTTGGAGATCGCCAAATTTTTTGTATAAACCTACTGGGACCGAGAATATCAAAGTTTTGTTGAAGAATTATAAATTAAGTGATGATGTGGCTTTTCGGTTTTCGAATCGTGGTTGGAATGATTGGCCGTTGACGGTGCCGAAATATGTGCAATGGTTGAATTCGATTAATGGGAATGGTGAGGTTGTAAATTTATTTATGGATTATGAGACTTTTGGTGAACATCAGTGGGAGGATACTGGGATTTTTGAATTTCTTCGTCATTTGCCTGAAGAGTTTTTGAAGCATCCTGATAATGATTTTAAGACGCCTTCTGAGGTTGTTGATTCTTATGAGGTTAAGGGTGAATATGATTGTCATAATTTTATTTCGTGGGCTGATATGGAGCGGGATTTGAGTGCGTGGAAGGGGAATGAGATTCAGGATGCTTCTATGGATAGGATTTATAATATTGGCGAGAAGGTGAAGTTGACTGGGAATGCGGAGTTGGTTCATAAGTGGCGAAAGTTACAGACAAGCGATCATTTTTATTATATGTGCACGAAATGGTTTAACGACGGTGATGTTCATAAATATTTCAATCCTTATGAAAGTCCTTATGATGCATTTATTGCTTATATGAATGTTTTGCAGGATTTGGAGATGGAAGTTAATGAAATTTTGAAGGAGCGAGGATTTTTGTTAAATGGTGATATTGTTAACAATAAAATAAATTTATAAAGAAGAAAAGGTATGTAAATAAAAGATGGTGATAGATCGATTTTATCTCTGTAATGGAGAGAGTGCTGGAAGTTTGGATGAGCTTTTGGAGAAGTTGAAAGTTATTGATGAGGAATGTTTTTTGCATCATGTTAACGAAGAGAAAAATGATTTTGTAAATTGGATTAGGGATGCTGTGGGAGATAAAGTTTTGAGTAGACGGATTGGTAAATTGAAAGATAGAAGAAAGATGATTGTTGCTATTGATAAAAAAGTAAATAGTCCTGCTAAGATTAAAGGTAGAATTATTAATCAGATAAAGGGGGCGATACTTGATGAATAAACTATTTCGGGTTGTGTTTGATGATTTGAGTAACTTGAGGGGGATTTTTTATGGGTAAGATTTTTGGAGTTGTTGCTTTGAAGGGTGGAGTTGGGAAGACGACTGTTGTTTCGAATTTGGGTACGTCTTTGGCTAGGGATTATGGGAAGAAAGTTTTGATGATTGATGCGAATTTTTCTACTCCACATTTGGGATTGCATTTGGGATTACTTGCTCCGAAGTATACACTTCATCATGTTTTGAATGATAATCATTCTATTTTTGAGGCAATTTATCAGCATGAGCTTGGGTTTCATATTATTCCTGGAAAACTTGCACCTTTTGAGACTGCTCCCTTAGGATTGAAGGATAAGCTTGAGGAATTGAGAGATATTTATGATGTGATTTTGATTGATTCGTCGCCTTCTTTGAATGAGGAAATGTATGCTACGATGGCTGCTTCGGATGAATTGCTGGTTGTAAGTTCGCCAGATTATCCTACTTTGAGTTCTACAATTCATGCGATTAGTGTTGCAGATAAACGAGATGTTAAGATTCGTGGGATTGTTATTAATAAGGCCTATAAGAAAAGGTTTGAGCTGTCGAAAAAAGATATTGAGAGTGCTTCTGGGGCGAAGGTTTTGTCTGTTGTTCCTGAGAATTTTAAGGTTTTGTCGGCACTTTCTAGGATGACTCCTGTTGTTGTGAATTTTCCTAGACAGAATGTTTCGGCTGAGTATAGGAAGCTGGCTGGATCTTTAATTGGAGAGAAGCTTAGTATATGGAAGAGGAAACTAAAATAATGAATCAGGTATATTTAATAAAAAGAGATTTAGAGAAGAAATGAGATTAAATGAGAAATTGGCTAAGAAAATTTTGGGGGATGTCGAGGAGGGCAGTAGATTTTTTTGTAATAATGGGAAAGTGTTTTCGAATTTGGAAGATTTGAAAAAGGACCTTAAGGATATGGATGATGAAGTTTTTTTGCATCATGTTAAGGAAGAAAGGAATGATTTTTCTAGTTGGATTCGTGAATGTATTGGAGATATTCGGTTGGCGGATAGCTTGATTGGATTGGATAAGAAAAGTGCTTTGAAAAAAATCGAGGCTCGGATAACTTATGTTGAAAAGTATCTTGAGAAGAATTTATGACAAGGCATGTGATTCTCGGCAATGGAAATATGTTGGTTTGCACGGATAAGAATTCTTTGATTCGGGATTTTTATTATCCTTATGTTGGACAGGAGAATCATGTTTCTGGGAATGTTCATCGAATTGGTGTTTGGGTTGATGGGGTTTTTAGTTGGCTGACTCGAAATGAATGGGATATTGATATTAGATATAAAAAGGATTCTTTGGTGAGTGAAATTGTGGCTGTGAATGACCAGCTGGGTGTCAACTTGAATATGTCGGAGGCTGTGCATTTTGAGAAGAATGTTTATTTGAGGAATGTGAAAGTGAAGAATAATTTTAATACAGCAAGGGAGATTAGGGTTTTTTTCTCACAGCATTTTCATATTTCGGAGGATAATATAGGGGATAGTATTTTTTATGATCCGAAAACTAATTCGATTGTGAATTATAAGGGGAAGCGTTATTTTTTGAGCGGGGGACAAAGTGAGGGTGTTGATTTTGGAGACTATGCTGTCGGAATTGCCGAGGGTGTTAGTAAAAAGAAAGGAACGTATGTGGATTGTGAGGATGGGATTTTGGGAAAGAATCCTGTTGAACACGGCTCTACCGATTCAGCCATTGGGTTTAGTTTGAAGATTGGTGCTGGTGAGGAGAAGAATATCGATTACTGGATTGCGGTTGGGAAAAATTATGATGAGGTTTGTGTGATTCGAACATATATTTTAAAGAAGGGTTTTGATAATTTAATGAAGGATACTGTGACTTATTGGAAGGACTGGGAAAGCAAGAGGCATATCGATTTTGATGAGTTAGGTGAGGATGTTGTTGATTTGTTTAAGAGGTCGCTTTTGATTATTCGTGCACAGACTGATAATCATGGGGCGACGATGGCTGCTAATGACACCCATACGCTTCGATTTAAGAGGGATACTTATAGTTATATGTGGCCACGAGATGGGGCTTTGATTTCTCGGAGTTTGGATCATGCTGGGCATAGTGATATGACAAAAAAATTTTTTAGGTTTTGTTCGGAAGTTATCGGCAAGGAAGGTTATTTGATGCATAAATATAATCCGGACGGATCGCTTGGTAGTTCGTGGCATTCTTGGTTGAAAGGGGATAAGATTCAGTTGCCGATTCAGGAAGATGAGACGGCACTTGTTTTGGATGCACTTTGGAAACATTATGAGAAGTATGGCGACGAAGATTTGATGATTAAGAAGATGTATAAGAATTTTATTAAGAAGATGGGGGATTTTTTGGTTGCGTTTCGTGATTTGGATAGTGGGTTGCCTAAGGAGAGCTATGATTTGTGGGAGGAAAAACTTGGGGTTCATACTTTTACTTGTTGTGCGACTTATGCCGGCTTGATTGCGGCTGGTAAGTTTGCGAAGATTTTTGGGACTGTGAAAGATGTTAAGAAATATGTAGAGGTAGCCGAGAAAATGAGGAAGGCGACTTTGAAATATATGTTTGATGCGGAGCTGGGGATTTTTGTTAAGGGTATTTATTATGATGCCAATGAAAAGCTTTGTATGGATAGGACTATTGATGCTAGTACTTTTTATGGATTGTTTGAGTTTAAGTTGCTTGATATTGAAAATGTGAAATTAATGCGAACTGTTGATGCTGCGTTGGATCGGTTGTGGTTTGATGATACGTGTAGCGGACTTGCACGATATGAGAATGATATGTATCATCGGGTTCCTGGACAACGTGAGAATTCTTGGATTGTTTCTACAATGTGGTTGGCGAAATATTATATTGCTAGGGCTAAGACTTTGAAGGATTTGGATTTGGCGAAGGATTTGTTTGACTGGGTTGTAGAGAAAGCGTTGCCATCTGGGGTTTTGTCGGAGCAACTTGATCCTAGAAATTCGCATCCCTTGAGTGTTGCTCCGTTGACTTGGAGTCATGCTGGATTTGTTGTGGCTGTTATTAAGTATTTGAAGAAATTTAGAGAGCTTTCTTAGAGATAGACTGATGATGATAATTTGAAAAAGTAGTGAATTTGTTGGTTGTTCGGGGAAAGCTTATAAAGTTGAATATGATTATGTTGCTGAGGTGTTGAATGAAAGTTGCTATTAATGGATTTGGACGAATTGGGCGTGCTGTTTTTAAGATTGCGCTTGAGAGGGGTTATGATGTTGTTGCTGTTAATGATTTGACTGGGATTGAGAACCTTGTTTATTTGTTGAAATTTGATTCGGTTTATGGACGGTATGATAAGGATGTAACTTTTGGTAAGGATTGGATTAAAGTTGGGGCACGTAATAGTGTGCCGTCTTTATCGGGTAAGAAGGTTCGTATTTATTCGGAGAGTGATCCTGAGAATTTGCCTTGGGGGGAATTGGGTGTTGATGTCGTGATTGAGTCCACTGGATTTTTTAGGGATAGAGAGGGAGCTGGTAAGCACTTGAAGGCTGGGGCTAAAAAGGTTGTAATTTCGGCACCTGGGAAGGATGTGGACAGGATGATTGTTTTGGGTGTTAATGAGAAGACATTAAAGAAAAGTGATAAGATTATTTCGATGGCTTCTTGTACTACGAATTGTTTGGCACCGGTTGCTAAGATTTTGGAAGATTCGTTTGGGATTGAAAAGGGATTTATGACTACGGTTCATGCTTATACTGGAGGACAGAAGCTTTTGGATGCTCCTCATAAAGATTTTCGAAGAGGTAGATCTGCTGCTGTGAATTTGGTTCCTGCCTCTAGTGGAGCGACTAGTGCTACGAGTGAAGTTATTCCGAGCTTGAAAGGAAAGTTAGATGGGTTGGCGATTCGTGTCCCGGTTGCTTGTGGGAGTATTGTAGATTTTGTTGTGACTTTGAAGAAGGCGGTGAGTATTGAGAGTGTTAATAATGCTGTGAAAAAGGCGGCTAGTGGAAAAATGAAAGGAATTTTGGAATATTGCGAGGAAGAGATGGTTTCTTCAGATGTTATTGGGAATGGGTATTCTTCGATTTTTGATTCTAGGTTGACGCAGGTAAATGGAAAGGTTGTAAAGGTTTTGAGCTGGTATGATAATGAATTTGGATATAGCTCGAGGCTGGTTGATTTGATTTCTAGGTTGAAATAGCTGCTTGTTAGTTTTAGGTTGATGTTGAAAGAGTTCTGTAGGGATTGTTTTTTGAGGCTGGAATGTGGAATAATGATATGTGGATGGGTGCGGGTTTTGAAAATTTTAAATTGGGGAAGATTTAAAATTGGAGATGTTCTTGTTGTTGTGAGGTGATGATGTGAAGTTGAAAAGTTTTAGGGATTTGGATGTTAAGGGGAAGGTTGTTTTGTTGAGGTCGGATTTGAATTCTGATGTTGTTAAAGGGAAGGTTTTGAAGGGAGATCGGATTATTGAGAGTATTAAGACTATTGAGGCATTGAGGAAGACAGGGGCTAGAGTTGTAATTTTGGCACATCAGGGTAATGTTGGAAAGAGTAATTTTTTGGGTTTGGAGCAACATGCTAAATTGATGGGGAGATATGTTAAGTTTGTGGGTGATGTTGTGGGAAGGCGGGCTGTTTCTGCTATCAAGAGCATGAAGGATGGGGATGTTGTTTTGTTGGATAATGTTCGGTTTGTTGATGATGAATTTAAGCCTAGGAAGATAGAAAATGTTTTGATTAAGACGCTGTTGCCATTAATTGATATTTATGTCAATGATGCTTTTTCGGTTTCGCATCGGGATCATGCGAGTATTGTTGGGTTTGCTGGGAAAAAAGAAAGTAGTGTTGGGTTGCTGTTTGAGAAAGAGATTCGGGCATTGGAGAGTATTTCGACAAAGGATTCTTTGTTTGTTTTGGGTGGAGCAAAGGCTGAGAGCAATGTTAAGTTGTTGGGAAGGGGAAATAAGGTTATTGCCTGTGGGCTTTTTGGTCAGATTTGTTTGGCGGCGAAGGGTTTTGATTTTGGTTATCAGAATAATTTTTTGGAGAAAATGGTTTTGGTAGATGGTGGGTATGGGAAGTTTTTGGGGAAGTTGAAGAGGAAGTTGAAGAATGTGGAGATGCCTGTGGATTTTGCTGTGGATTTTGGAGGGAAGAGGCGGGAGTTTGAGTTGGGTGAGTTTCCTGTTGATTATGAGATTGAGGATATTGGGATTGGAAGTATTGAGAGATTTTGTAAGATGATTCGAGGGGCTAGGTCTGTTTATATGAAAGGTCCTGTTGGGCTTGCCGAAGACAAGAGATTTAGAAAGGGGACTGTTGAGATTCTGAAGGCTGTTGCGGATTGCAGGGGGTTTAGTTTGGTTGGGGGTGGGCAGTTGAGTGAGGCGATTAGGAAGTCTGGGATTTCGAGGAAAAAGTTTGGGTATATTAGTTTGTCGGGTGGGGCTGTTTTGGCATTTGTGGCTGGGGAGAAGTTGGTGGGGTTGCGGGCTTTGGGGTATTATTGATAAGTCAAGTTTTGTTTTATTAGATGTATGTATTGGGGGTTGGTAGTGGGTGGTCGGTGGTCGGTGGTCGGTGGTCGGTGGTCGGTGGTGGGTGGTCGGTGGTCGGTGGTGGGTGGTGGGTGGTCGGTATTATTCCATAAAAAATCATGGCATTTTTCTTTCAGAAAAACGCGCATTATTTCTTATGGACACTTGGTTTTGTTTGTTGTTGATTAGAATAGGGGTATTAGGGGTTGGGGGTTGGGAAGATTGGGGGAGGGGGAAAATTTAGCCACGAGATTACACGGGATTTCACGGGATTTTGGGTTTGGGTGTATTTTAAGATTGAATGAGTTAGTGAAACATTAATGGGCTTCTAAATTATTTTATCGATATAGCAACATTTTTAATGAAGCTTGTTTTGTGTAATTAAGATGGTGAGGTTTGACGTTGTGACTTTTGGAAGTGGGGTTGTTGATGTTTTTGCTTCGACTGGTGTTGATGAGAAAAGGGGGAGGTTAGATTTGGAAATTGGGTCGAAGTATTTGATTAATGATTTGGGAGTGAGTGTTGGTGGTGGTGGGACTAATGTTGCGGTTGCATTTTCTCGATTTGGATTTAAGACAGGATGTGTTTGTGGTGTTGGGGATGATGCGAATGGAAAGGAGGTTTTGGGGCTGTTGAAGAAAGAGGGTGTTTCTTTTTTGGGAAAAGTTGGAAAGGGTCATACTGGGTATTCGGTTGTTGTGAATAGTAAGAAGAAAAATAGGACGATTTTGACTTACAAGGGGGAGAGTAATTGTGTTGGAAATGTTGAGGATTTTAAGAGTAAGTGGATTTATTATTCGTCTTTGCTGGGGAAGAGTTTTGAGACACAAAAGAGGTTGGCTGAGAAATTTGTTGGAAATGGTGGGAAGTTGGCTTTTAATCCTAGTTCTTATTCTATTAAGTCGCAGAATATTCGGAGTTTATTGAGGTTGAGTTATGTTTTGATTTTGAATAAGGAAGAGGGAACCATGTTGCTTCGCAAATATGGAGGTGGCAGGTGGCAGGTGGCAGGTGGCAGGAATAATAAAGGGAACTTACTGGAGGGTTTGTATTCGCTTGGTCCTAAGGTTGTTGTTGTGACGGATAGGAATAAAATTGTGAAGTGTTTTGATGGGGAACGGGAGTATTCTGTTGTGCCGAATAAGGGAAAGAGGGTGGTTGATAGGACTGGTGCTGGGGATGCTTTTGGTGCTGGGTTTGTTTCTGGGTTGATTGCTGGGTATCCTATGGAGAAGTGTTTGAAGTTAGGTGTTGAAGAGAGCGAGGCTGTGCTTGGATATTTTGGGGCGAAGAATAGGCTTTTGAAGAGGAAACTTGTTAAAAGGTAATTTGTCCACTGACGAGCACGGATGGCCACGGGATTTTGAATTGGTAAAGTTAATAAAGGTTTGATGGGTTTGTGTTGTATGAGGTTGAGGAAGTTTTTTAATTTGAGGAAGATAATTCGGGACGGGAAGATTTTGTTGCTTGCGTATGATCAGGGGATTGAACATGGGCCGACTGATTTTAATGACAAGAATGTTGACCCTGGATATGTGATTGATATTGCTGCTGAGGGCGGTTATACTGGGTTGGTTTTGCAGAAGGGTGTTGCGGAGAAGTATTATGATAAGATGAAGAGATTGAGGGTTCCGTTGGTTTTGAAGTTGAATGGGAAGACGTCGCTTGTTAAAGGGGATCCTGTTTCGCGGCAGTTGGCGACGGTTGAGGAGGCGATTGATTTGAGTGCTGTTGCTGTTGGGTATACAATTTATATTGGGAGTGTTCATGAGGAGGAGATGTTAGTTGAGGCTTCGAGAATTCAGAGCGAGGCACATAAGAAAGGTTTGCCTTTGATTGTTTGGATTTATCCTCGGGGAGCTGGGGTTAAGGATATTAAGAAATCGGATTTGATGGCTTATGCTACTCGTGTTGCTTTGACTATTGGGGCTGATATTGTTAAGATTCATCCTGATGGGACTATGAAGGATTTTGCTTGGGCTGTTAAGTCTGCTGGGAAGGTTCGAGTGATTTGTGCTGGTGGGTCGAAGGTTGGCGAGAAGAAATTGTTAAAGACAATTGATGGTTATATGGAAAATGGAGCTAGTGGGATGGCGATTGGTAGGAATGTTTGGCAAAATGATAAGCCTTTGGAGTTGAGTGAGAAGATTCGGGATGTGGTTTGGAAATAATCTTGGAACATTTGAAAAAAATAAGCCACAGATTGCACAGATTAACACAGATTTTTGTTTTGGGAAGTTTTATAATGATTGAACGACTTGGTTTTTTATGAAGGGGCCTTTGATTGTTATTAATTTGAAAACTTATCAGCATGGGGCTCGGGCGGTTGCGCTTTGCAAAAGGATTGCGAAGGTTTCTAAGGATATTGTTGTTGGGTGTTCTCCGCTTGACTTGTATCGTGTTTCTAAGGAGACGGGGTTGAAGTGTTATTGTCAGCATGTTGATTTTATGAATGAGGGGCGGAATAGTGGATTTGTTTTGCCTGAGGGTGTTAAGGGAAATGGTGGTGTTGGAGTTTTTTTGAATCATAGTGAGCATCCTTTGGAGTGGAAAGTTTTAAGGAAGAGTATTTTGAGGTGTCGGAAGATTGGGTTGAAGGTTTTGGTTTTTGCTGGGGATTTGAGAGAGGCTAAACGGATTGAGAAGTTGGGTGTTGATTATGTTTGTATTGAGCCTGCTGAGTTGGTTGGTGGGAAGGTTTCGGTTTCTAGTGCGCGTCCTGAGTTGATTCGGGATATTGGGAAGAAGTTGAAGTGTAAATTTTTAGTTGGGGCTGGGGTTCATTCGGCTGAGGATGTTGAGGTTGCTGTTAAATATGGGGCTAGTGGTGTTGCGTTGTCGTCGGCGGTTACTACGGCTAGGAATCCGGAGAAGGTTTTGCGGAGATTGGTGGGAAAAGGACAAAGTTTTTAATTTGAAGTATTCTAGAATATTATGCATGAACATAGTTTTATTGAGGCGATTTTGAGGAATGTTGAAGATAGGGATATGCTGGAAGTGAGGATAAGTTTTAGTGTTGCGGAAGACTTAAATAATAGTAGAACTTTTGTTGTTTAGGTGTCAGGGAATGCCTTAAGTCTTCGGATATCCCGCTATGTGCTCCCGGTTCTGAGCCTTCGGGCTAAGACCGGTTTTATTAATATGATGAAAAAGATAAGTATTTTTATTGACGGAGTTAATTTTTTTCATGGATTGAAAAGTATTAATAAGAACTATTCTGATTTGTGTTTTGATTTTGAGAAATTTGTTAAAAAAATTGTTGGCAATAATGATTTGGTTAATGTTTATTATTATAATGCTCCATTGAAGGAGAAATTTAATAAGTGGATATATTGGCAACAGGTGAAGTTTTTTGATAGGTTGCGAAAAATTTCTAAGTTTAAGGTTGTTTTATGTAAGAGACAAAAGAGGTTGGATGGCGATAGTGAGTATTATGTGATTAAAGGAGATGATATTCATTTGGCTTTGGATATGTTGCGGGATGCTTGTAAAAATAGGTATGATAGGGTTGTCTTGATTAGTGGGGACGGGGATTTTGCTCCTTTGGTTAGGTATGTTAAGGCGGAGGGAAAGAAGGTTATTAATTATTGCTTTGAAGGTTCTGCTTCTCGTGATTTACTGAACGAGTTTTCTTCTGCGAATAGATTTGTGATTGATAGGAAGATTGTTAATCGGTTTTTTTGGAGAGGTGATTGAAATGTATCATAGTTTTATTGGAGATGTTATTGGGATAAAAATATTTATATAGAATTAAAAGTTCCATAGTTTATGGAGCTACTAAAGGAATTAAGTGACATAAAATCTTCTGATGATGATTTAACCTTGAGAATTCGAGAAGCGTCAAGAGTGATTCTTTTTGATGAAAACAAATTGATTCCTTTATTGTTTGTTTCAAAATATAATTACCACAAGTTGCCTGGGGGGGGTATTGACAAGGGAGAAAATAAGAAAATGGCGTTAATTAGAGAATGCCTTGAAGAAGTTGGTAGTGAGATTGAAGTAAGTGGTGAAGTTGGTAAGATTATTGAGTTTAGATTAAAACATAATCTTAGACAAACATCTTATTGTTATTATGGAAAAATAGTTTCCAAAGGGGAACCCTATTTTACAGAAAAAGAATTAGATCAAGGATTTAAAGTTGTGTGGTTATCTTTGGATGATGCAATTTTTCAGATTGAAAGTGATGTGCCAGAAGGATACATGGGTTCTTTTATTCAGAGAAGAGATTTGATTTTTTTGAAAAAATTTAAGGGAATGATGAACTAGGATGCATGAACATAGTTTTATTGAGGCGATTTTGAGGAATGTTGAAGATAGGGATAATGTAAGGAAGATTGTTTTGGAGGTTGGTGAGTTGGCGGGGATTGAGGCTGGGCATTTGAGGGAGCATATTGAAACCCAGTTAGAT
>DAOWCW010000020.1 GCA_030639395.1 archaeon | reverse complement strand
TGGACTTGGTTTTTTTATTTTAATTATTATAGGGGTTTTTGTTTGGTTATGGCTTCGTGGTCCGAAAAACAAATGGGAATGAATTTGGATTAATGGTAGAGATTTTTTTGAGATGAGTGTTGAGTTTTTGGGTTGGGTGTGTGGGGGGTCGGTGGTCGGATGTCGGTGGTTGATAGTCGGTGGTCGGTGGTGGGTGGTCGGTAGTCGGTGGTCGGTGGTCGGTTTTATTCCATAAAAAATCATGGCATTTTTCTTTCAGAAAAACGCGCATTATTTCTTATGGACACTTGGTTTTGTTTGGTTTGGTATTGGATGCATGTATTAAGTGTTGGGGGGTCGGTAGTGGGTGGTCGGGGGGAGGGGGGAAATTTAGCCACGGGATTGCACGGGATTACACGGGATTTTGGAGTTGGGGAGATTTTTGGTTGGCAAATGATTTTTAAGAGACTTTTAATAATATGTTTCTTTTAAAATAAAGATTTAGGAAGATTATTAAATTGGAGTTTTTATTTTATTTTATGAGATTGGCTGTTTTGTTTAGTGGGGGGAAAGATTCTTGTTTGGCTTTGCATAAGGTTTTGAAAAAGGGGCATGATGTTGGATTTTTATTGAATGTTTTTCCTAAGAATATAGATAGCTTTATGTTTCATAGGCAAGATTTTGGTTTGTTGAAGATGCAGGTTGAAAGGCTTGGGATTGAGATGATTTCGGTTGAGAGCGAGGGAAGGAAGGAAGAAGAGCTGGATGATTTGAGGGTTTTGATTGGGAAGGTTGCTGATGATGTAGAGGGGATTGTTGTTGGTGGCATTGCGTCTTCTTATCAGGGTAGTCGAGTGAAAAAGATTTGTGATGAATTTAATTTAGAGTTTGTTGCACCGCTTTTGGATTATGAGCCGGAGAGACTTTGGAGAGAGTTGTTGGATGAGGGGTTTGAAGTTGTGATGATTAAGATTGCTTGTGATGGGATTGGGAAAGAGTGGTTGGGTCGGGTGATTGACGAGGAGGCCTTGGTTGAGTTGAGGGTGTTGAGTGAGAAGTATAAGTTTAGGTTGGATTTTGAGGGGGGCGAGGCGGAGAGTTGTGTTTTGAATATGCCGGAATATTCGTCTAGGATTGAGATTGGGTTTGATGTGGAGAGCGAGGGAGAATATCGGCATTTGATGAGGAATGTTCGGGTTTTGTGAGGCGAGAAATTGTTTTAAAGTTGTTTTGTGTTTTGTTTGGTATGAAAATAGATTTACATATTCATTCTACGGCGTCTGATGGGAAGTTGTCACCTGAAGAGTTGGTTGATTGGGCTATTGAAAAGGGGCTACCTGCTATTGCGATTACGGATCATGAGGTTATGGATGGGTCTAGGGAGGCTATTCGGTATGCGAGGGGTAAAGATGTTAAGGTTGTTTCTGGTATAGAGATTGCGACAGATGATGTTGAGGTTGAGATTTATGATATTCATATTGTTGGGCTTTTTTTAGATTTAGAGAATGAGAGATTAATTAAGTTGTCGGAAAAATTAATGAAAGCGAGGGAGGTTCAGAAGAAAGACATAATTAAGCGTCTTAATGAATTGGGTTATGAGATAACGTTTGAGGAATTAAAGAAAGAATCTGGTGGGATTAATTATGGGCGTCCGCATATTGCTAGAATTTTGATGAGGAAATATAAAGAGTTTAAAAAAATGGGGGATGTCTTTGATGGATTGCTGGGTAGTTTTGGGAGTGCGTATGTGAGACAGTGGAAGGATACTATAAAAAACACAATTGATATTATCCATGGGGCAGGAGGAATTGCTATTTTGGCTCATCCGATGCTTTATGAGTCTTTCCATATTGATTGTGATAGTAATAAAATTATTGAGAGGTTTGTTGAGTGTGGTGGCGATGGGATTGAGGTTAATTATTTTTACGAGAATAGGTCGGTTAGTAAGGATGAATCTGAAGAAATGATTAGGAGGGTTGAAGATATTGCTAGGGAGAAGGGGTTAGTTGTTTCTGGTGGTGGGGATTTTCATTCTGATGCGGACCCTCATGAGATTGGGGATTATGGGTTGAGTGTTGTTGAGTTTGAAAAATTGAAAAAATACTGGAGAGAGAAATGGAAGAAAGTTTAATTAAGGAAATAAAAAAGAAAAAAGAATTCTCCGAATTGCCTGATTCGATTGTTGAGCGTGCTTCGAGAATGGCGAAGGGGGACGTTAAGGAATCTAGGGCTTTGCTTCGAAAATATTTTGGAGTGTTTTTGACTAATAGGGTTCTTAGGTTTGGAAGTCGGAAGTCGGAAGTTGGTGGTCGGGGAATGTTGGAAGTTCATATGTCTTCGAAGAAGAGGGATTATCAAAAATTTTATTCTAAAATTTTTGAGGTTGTGGGAGGACCGAGGAGGTTGGGCGAGGTTTTAGATAAGGGTCGTCATCAAGATATTGGGAGTGTTGTTGATTTAGGGTGTGGAGTTAATGGTTTTTCTTATGGTCATTTGAGGGATGTTGTTGGTAATGTGGATTATATTGGAGTTGAGGTGGCGGGGCAGTTGGTGAATCAGATGAATGTTTTTTTTAAGGAAAGGAATTTCGATGCTCGGGCTGTTAGAGCGGATTTGTTTGAAGTAGAGGGTGTTTTAGATATTTTATCCTCAAAGGATGACTCTGGTGACCCTAAGAAGGCAAAGAGTCCTCGAGTTGTTTTTATGTTTCAGGTTGTTGATGCGTTGGAAAGTATGAAGAGGGATTTTTCTAAGGAGCTGATTTCGGAAGTGATGAAAAATTGCGAGTGGTTGGTGATTAGTTTGCCGTTAGTTAGTCTTGGTGGTGGGAAAAAGTTTGCTGTTAAAAGGAAATGGTTGATGGATTTTTTAGAGAAAGAGTTTGTCGTTGAAAGAGATTTTGAAATGTTTGGGGAACGGGTTATTTGTGTTCGCAAGTAAGTGTGAGAGGATTTTGGTTGTTGAGAAAAATAAAGTATAATAATTTATTTAAAGTTAAAATTTGATGATAAGATGTGGATAGAGAAAAATATGAATTTGTGAATGATTTGTTTGATGCTTTTATTTGCTTGGGGATTGATAGTATTCCTTATAGAACACAGGATTATGAAAAAGGTGTTGAGGCTACCGGAAAGTTGTTTGTGAAAAAATTTTCTAATGGGAATAAGGGTTTGGAGAATCTTTTTATTGGGAATCCTATTTTTGGGGATTTTAAAATTTTTGATGATGAAGTTAGTTGTTTGCTTGGAGTTGGATATAGTATTAGATATCCTTTTGATAATAAGATATATTTTGATATAAAGAATTCTTTGAGTACTAAAAAACCAGATAAGATGTATTTTGAATTGGCTCAAGAGTTTTGTGGGGCTGCTGGTGTTGATTTTAGAAATGATTTACAAGCGTTAGGTATTTAAATTTGGGATTTTTTGTTTTGTTATGATATATGTTGTTGGTCATTTGAGTCCGGATAGTGATTCGGTTTGTTCTGCTATTGCTGTTGCGGATTTAAAGAGGCAATTGTCCCCAAGGGATGACCCTGCTGGCCCCGGTGAGGATTACGAGGCGAGAGTTGCTGGTAAGATTAATAATGAGTCCAAATTTATTTTAGAGAAGTTTGGTGTTTGTGTTCCTGAGTTGTTGGAGAATGCCGAAGATGAGGAGATTATTTTGGTTGATCATACGGATTTGTCGCAGGCTGTTGAAGGGATGGATAAGGCTCGGGTTGTTGGGATTGTTGATCATCATAAATTGGGTGATGTCGAGACGAGTGTTCCAGTTGAAGTTTTGATTCGTCCGCTTGGGTGTTGCTGTACGATTATTAAGGGTTTGTTTGATTATTATGGGAAAGAAATTTCAAAGGAGATTGCTGGAATTATGCTTTGTGCTATTTTGAGTGATTGTGTTATTTTTAAGTCGCCAACTACTACAGATGAAGACAGGCGGGTTGCTGGGGAGTTGGCGAAGATTGCTGGTGTTGAAGATTTGAAAGGTTTGGGGATGGAGATGTTTAAGGTGAAGTCGGATGTTGAGGGTGTGAGTGCGAAAAATTTGGTTATGAGGGATTATAAGGATTTTGAAATGGGTGGTCGGAAGATTGGAGTTGGGCAGTTAGAGTTGGTTGATTTGGGGATGATTGATGGGATTGTTGCACCCAAGGGTGTACCCTCACAAATACAAACTAAAGATGAGTTGGGGCAGACCCTACCTCCTGCTCATGTGGCATCCGCTGGTGCGGACAGGGTCAGCAAGGATGAGTTATTAGAAGAAATGGAAAGGATGCTGGCACGTAATAATGTACCCTCTAAAATGGGCGCTGATGCGCCGTCTTCATCGGACAATGAAGGGAGGGATGCGGTGTTTTTGATGTTGACTGATATTATGAAGGAGGGGAGTTTGTTGCTTTGTGTTTCTAAGGATGCTGGTTTGAGGGATAAGGTTTTTGGGGAGAGTGAAGATGGGTGGTATGACGGGATGATGTCTAGGAAGAAGCAGATTGTTCCTAAGTTGGAAGAGTTTTTTGGGTAATTAGGAAAGTTATTTAAGGAAAGAGAGTTTTTTATTTTAGATGAAAGCCGTACTATGGAGGGAAACAGGTTTTAGATTGCGCAATGACAATGTCCTTGCCTATCAAAAATTCGAAGATTTTTGCTAATGAAATTTCAAAAGAAAGTTTTAGAGAATGGATTGACGATTTTGTTTGAGAAACGTGATGTTGATGTTACGACGGTCATGTTGGGTGTTAAATATGGTTCGGCTTATGATTCTATTGAGGAAAAGGGAATGGCACATTTTATTGAGCATTTGTGTTTTAAGGGAACGCCGACTCGGAGTGTTAAAGATATTGCTGATGAGATTGAGAAGGTTGGTGGGGATTTGAATGCGTTTACTCATGAGGAAATTACGGTTTATCATGTGAAGTTGCCGTCGGAACATTTGGATATTGCTATGGATGTTATGTTTGATATTTTTTTTAACCCTATTTTTCCTGAGGCTGATGTTGTGCGTGAGGCTAGTGTTATTTGTGAGGAGATTAAGATGTATCGGGATAATCCTAGAATGCATACGTTGGAGAAAATTAAGGAGAATTTATATGAGGAGCCGTTTGGTGTTTTTGCTGCAGGGAGACAAGAGGTTGTTTGTGGAATGACTAGGGACCAGTTGTTTGGGAGACATAGGGATGTATATATCCCTGAGAATTCGGTTCTTTGTGTTGTTGGGAATAATGATTTTGAAGAAATTGTTCGGATTGCTTCAAAGTTGAGCCCAAAGGTAGAAGTTCCAAATTCTAAATTAGAGGTGCCAGAGATTATTTTTAGGAGTGTTAAAAGCGAGGAGGTGCGGAGTGGTTTGGAACAGGCGAATGTTGTGCTTGGTTTTCATTTTCCTAAGGCGAGTGATAAGGATTGTTATGTTGCCGAGGTTTTTTCTGCTATTCTTGGGCAGGGCATGAGTTCTAAACTTTTTATGGAGGTTCGGGAGAAGAGGGGTTTGGTTTATGGTGTGAAAAGTGATTTGGATATGGGGAAGAATTATGGCTATATGATTATTTGGGCTGGGACTGATCCGGCGAAGGTTGAGGAGGTGAAGAGTATTTGTTTGGAAGAGTTTGGAAAAATGGGGAATTTGACTGAGAATGAATTAAAGGAAGCGAAGGTTCAGGTTATTGGAAATCGGAAAGTTGAGTCGGAGGGTTCGGGTGAGACGGCTGTGAATTTGATTATGGAGGAGATTGTTGGTGATGCTAGGGATTATTATGATTATGAAGCTAAGATTGGCGAGGTGACGCTTGAAGATATTAGGAAGTTGGCGGGGAAAAGTGAGTTTGCTTCATTTAGCTTGGGACCTTGATTCTTTGATTTTTCTAATAGTGAGAGAAAATATAATGTAGAAAGTAAGCTAGGGTTTATATGATTGATGGTTTGTAATGTTTGGTTTTGAATCTTGATAATTTTTATATAGGGATTTTTTTGTATGTGTTTTTGATGACAGGATTGGAAGATTATGCTAAGAAGGTTGCGAAAGATTTTTCTAAAGATTATAGAACTATTAGAAATCCAAGAGGGAAAGAGTGTATTGTGGTTTATGGAGGAAGGTTGGAATTGAGAGAAAAATTTTCTCGTTTAGTTAGGACTGTTTTGCCCACAAAGGTAGATGCTTATGTTTTTGAACAGAAGACAAAGAGAGGTTTTCGTGAAAGAGGGGATGATTTGAAGGTGTTTTATATTGATTTGAACAAATGTAGTTTGTCTTGTTAATTTTTTAATAATCCTATGAATTTTGTTAATTTGTTTTTGTCGAATATTTTTTCTAGTTGTTTTTCTGTTGCGTTGAAGATGTCTTGTAGTGAATTAAATTCTTTTAAAAGATTTTGTGCGATTGTGGGACCGATTCCTGGAAATCCTTCTAGTATGAATTGTTTTTTGTAAGAACACCTAGGTATTCTTACCAACTTTCTTCAGTTAGCGATAACTCTGTTATCGTATTTGATGCAAATTGTTTTTTCTTAACGGTGTTGTCCACTAAAGCGGACACCTACATCTAAAAAAATAATTTGCAGACTTGGCGACTTTTGTTATTTTAGAATTGAGAGAAATTTGTTGATTTGGTTTTTGTTTAGTATTTTGTTTAATATTTTCTCTGGCGCATTGAAGATTTCTTTTAATGAGTTGAATTCTTCTAGTAGATTTTTTGCTGCTGTTGGGCCTATTTCTGGAAATCCTTCTAATATGAATTGTTTTTGTTTCTCGGGTGTTGTTTCTGTTTTGGTTTGGCGGATTGCGTTTTGCGGTTTTTGTTTTTCGTATCGTTTAGAGGTTAAGATTAAGAATCTTGCTGTGTCTGCTTCGTTTTCGGTGTAGATGATTGGGATTTGGTAGTCTGTTGCTATTGAGAGGAGCATGCCTCGGATTGCGTTTGGATGGACGTTGGATTTATAGGTGAAGTCAAAACCTTCTAAGATTAGGAAGTGTTTTGGGTATTTTTTTATTTCCTTGAGTTGGGAGTGAAGTCGTTTGTTTAATATAGATCCTATAAAGTCTTGGAATGTTTTTCGTTCGATGATTGTGTCGTTGATTAGATAGTCGCCGATTTGGAGAAGTTCGTGTTGGATGTTGGCTTTTTGCTCTATGAGATTTGCGGTTATGAGGGATTGTTGTTCTCGAGTATCTATAATGATTGGAGTTTTGAGGTTTGGGCATTGGGTTAATTTTGATGAGGTTTTTGTTTTGGAAAAAATGTTTTCGATTTGTTTTTTCATAGAAGAGTGTGTTGGTATTCTTTCATTGGGCTTTCGAAATCTTTTTTTATTTGTTGAATTGCGGAGTGCATTCTTTTTTCTTTGTGATGTGCGACGTAATGGAAGGTTTCGTCGAGGGTTTTTTTGGTTACGAGTATTTTTAATTTTCCTTTTGAAAGTCTTGCGGTTCGTCCCGCTCGTTGTATTGTTCGGATTGCTGATGGAATTGGTTCATAGAATATTACTTCTGAGACTTCGGGGATATCGAGTCCTTCTTCGGCAATTGAAGTTGCTACTAAAACATTTATTTTTCCTGATTTGAATTTTTCAATTATAGCTTTTTGTTCTTTCTGTTTTAGTCCTGTGGTTCTTCCTTTGCTGTGATTTTTAATTGCCTGACCTACAAAATTTTCTGCATTGACTTTTGGAATTTTATTTAGTTCTTCTGATATTGTTTGGATGGTTTCTCTGAATTGGGCGAAAATTATGATTTTGGATTTTGAATCGTTTTGAAATTGTGTTTCAATCAAATTTTTTAGGACTTGGAGTTTTGGGTGTTCTTGGTTTAGGAGTTGAGCTAGAGAAAATGCTTTTGTGAATTCTGGTAATTTTGTTAATTTTTGTACACCTCGTGATTTTTTTTCTGCGGCTTGTTGGAAGAGTTCTTTTAGATAGGCTATGAATGAAGATACTGTTTGGGTTTCTAAGAGAGTGAGTGCGTGGGAGATTTTTAGTGCTGTTGCTGTTGCTGATATTGCGAGCATGTTATTTATGTTTTTGTTTTTTTTGAGGTCTTGCATGAGTCTGTTTTGAATTTTTAAGAGCATGGTTTTTGAGGGATAGGCGAAGAGGACTTTTCGGTGTTTTAGTTCGGAAACTTTTTTGTTGTAGATTGTTTCGAGGAGGAGTTTTATTTCGAGGAAGGCTGGGGGAAAATTAACTTCTATTTTTTTGAATTCTAAATCTTGAAGATAGGGTTTGACATCTGGTGAGTCACGAGTTCTGATTTCGACTGCGGATATTCCTAGGTTATTGCAGACTTCTTGGATTGTTTTTTTGTCTCCGCCTGGGGAGGCTGTTAGTGCTAGGATTTTTGGATTTGTTGCTTGTATTTTGTAACGCTGTGCTATATTGTTGTAAGCGTAGTTTTTTAGACAACGATGGCATTCGTCGATGACAAAGAGTGAAACTTCATCTAATTTGTAGAGTTCTTTTTTGATGTCATTTGCTATGCATTGTGGGGTTGAGAATATGAATTCTGCGGTTTTCCATATTTCTTTTCTTTTTTTTGCTGAGGTTTTTCCTGTGAAAAGTTGCATATCTGCCCATGTTTCTGGGAGATTTTTTTTGAAAGATTCGAAGTGTTGTTCAATTAGAGGTTTTGTTGGAGCGAGGATTAGAATTTTTTGTAAGGGGTATTTTTTGAAACGTTGAATTGCGAGCATTAAAGCTATGAGAGTTTTTCCTGTTCCTGTTGGTAGAATGACTAGGCAGTTTTTTTCCTTGCAAGTTTCGTATATTGCAGATTGATATTTTCTTGGTGTTAGTTTTAGTTCTTTCATTGATAAAAAATTAATTTTATTTAAGATATTTTTTTGTTAGTTTTGCTGGTTTTTTTGTTAGCTCTATTATTTCTTTTAATATGGTTTTTCTTTTTCTTTTCTTCTTTTTTAGTTTTTCTTTTTTTGCTTGATCAAAATATTTTTTTATTTCCAGGTACCCTGCGTGGGCAATTTTTTTATAGTTGATGATTTTGTATGAATTAAACTTTTTGAGATTTGGTTCTATTAGAATGAGTTTGGATGTTGTTGGTATTTTTGTTTCGGTTTGGTCTTCAAGATAATATCTTGAAACGTTTTTTAGTACGGTGAATTTTGTTATAAGGTTGCTGAGGAGTCCCTTTTTTGGATTATGGTAGTGATAGTTATCGACTTTTCTGTTTAATACATTTATTGCGAGTTTTATATTTTTTTCTTTTGCGACTTCTACTGGGAGATTTGAACTGACGCATCCGTCTATAAAAACTTCATGTTTAATTCGTTTTGCTGTGAGGACACCTGGTATTGAAATAGAGGCTAGGATTGCATCGTAGATTAAGATGTCGTCCTTGGATGTGAAGATTTTTTTGTTTCCGTTTTTTATATTTGTTGCTATTATTTTTAGTGGAATTTTTGCTTCAGATATTTTTTTATTATGAAACATTTCTTTTAGCATGGCCTTTGCTTTTTTATATTCTATTCTGCCTTGAAAGTATTTTATTTCAAAGAGGTCGTGTGTTTTTATTCCTTCTAATTTTTCTTTTATTGTTTCTGATGTATTTCCGATTGCGTAAAGTGCCCCTATGACACTGCCTATTGATGTGCCTATTATTTCTGAGGGTCTAAGATTTTGTTCCTCTAAGAATTTTATTATTCCTATGTGAGCTAGTCCTAGGGAAGATCCTCCAGAGAGGATTAGAGAGAAGTCTTTTTTCTGTAGATTTTTTATATGAAAGAGTTTTTGTTTTGGCATTAGATGATTAGTCCCCAGCCCAATACGATTGCTGTTATTATGAATATTGTTATCCAGAGAGCTCGGCTTGCGTATAAGATTTTTGATCCGTCGAGTCGGTTGAGTGGGATTATATTCCATGCAATAAAGTAAATTGAGAGTTTAGTGAAGAGTTCGTATCCCGCGATGTATCCTATGGTTGCTAGGATTAGGTTTGCGATTAGTCCCCAAATTACTATCCATGCCATGTGCCATTCTGTGACTTCGGTGAATCTGTATAATCCGTGTCTTTTTGCGACTCGTTCTGTTTTTGCTTTGATGTCGAATTCTAGGATTCCGAGCCAAAGAAGATGCCCTTTTGTGAATAGGATTAGTAATAGGGGTAGCCATGCCATTGGGATTGGGTTTTTAAAGTGCATATCTTTTCTGAGACCAAATTGATACCATGTCCAGAACTTTGTTTTAACATCTGTTTCGAAATGAAAGCCGATGATTTTTTTTGTGAGGATATTGGTTGATATTATGATTAAAAATGAAAGGAGAGCGGGGTAGAAAATTTCGGTTTTTTTAAATGAGACTGTGAGGGCTAAGATTACTGCTGCTAGGATAATTGTTGCGATTTCTTTTTTGTCCATATTAATATGATGTTGGGATTTTTATAAAGTTAATGAAAGAGGTTTTGTGTTTGTATCTGATGATTATATGTTTTCAAGCATAGAAATGTATATAAATGAAAAGTTTGTTGGTGTTCTATGTTAAGAATAAGACGAATGAGTGAGTCGATTGGACGAAGAGTTTATACTGATTCTGGGGATTTATTTGGTGTTGTTGAGGAGTTGAATTTGATAGATAATAAGATAGATGGTTGGAGAATTGTTGTTTCGAGAGAGTCTGGTATGATTGAGGTTTTAGGTGGAGCTCGAGGAATTATTGTTCCGCATCAGTTTATTAAGGCGATTGGAGATATTGTTATTATTAATAAGAATGCGGTTCCTGTCCAGAGGGGTGATGATGATATGGACGAGTTTGATTCTGATGATGACATGATGTAGTTT
>DAOWCW010000029.1 GCA_030639395.1 archaeon | reverse complement strand
TTGCCATCTTCTCTTCCTCCAAGTCGCGCGGAAAAACCGCGCAATACTAGACCTACCGCCAACAAGCGATAGCGACCTACCACCTAATACCTGTGGCTCGAAGCCACTTGGCGTCCCCATATCAGTAATCTTCTTCTCCAACTCAGCCGTCACCTTCCCAACCCGCTTCTCAAACTCCCTCCTATTAACTGTTAATATTGTCATAATCCAAAATAATCAACAGACTTTTTAAAATATAGCAAAACTTAAAAACATTACAATCCATTACATTTCATAACATGGTACAAGGAGTAATAAACATAGGCGAAAAACAAGACAGAATCCTAAATATAGTAAAAGCTCAAAACACATTAAAAAACAAATCCCAAGCAATAGAATTAATAATCAATATATACGCCGACTCCTTCTTAGAACCAGAAATAAGAGACAACTTCCTTGTAAAATTAAAATCAATAAAAAAACAAAAAGGTTCTAAATTCAATAGCATCCAAGATTTAAGAAAGTCCATAGAAGGCTAAAATGAGGAAATTCGAAATCAAACCCGAACTAGAAAAGATTCTAAAAAAACTTCATAAAAAAAACAAAAAACTATACAAACAACTTCTAAAGAAAATAGAAGAAGTTGCAAATTGTTACACAGTAGAACACTACAAAAACCTCAGGCACAACATGAAAGAATCAAAACGAGTTCACGTCGGACATTTCGTGCTGATATTTAGTTATAATAAAACCAATAATTTTATTTCTTTCGAATATTTTGACCACCACGACAAGATATACAAATAATATTAATTTTCATTCTTAACACAAATTCCCTTCATCTTTTCAAAATCTTCCCAACCCGCTTCTCAAACTCCTTCCTATCAACTGTCAGTATTGTCATCATATACCCCCTTCATTTTCTCATAATCTAAGCCTAACTTCTCCATAAAAACCTTTTCCAAATTCACGTCCTCAGCATTAGCAATGGCAAGCGTAGTAAACAAAACATCAGCCAACTCCTTTTCGATATCACGCCCATCACCATCCCCCTTGCTCCGTTTATCCCCATGTTTAATATTCATAGCCCGCGCCAATTCTCCAACTTCTTCAGTTATCCTAGCCATCATGGAAAGTGGCTTCCAATATCCACCATATTTCTGAATCATCTTATCAACTTCCTTTTGCATATAATCTATCGCCATCACTTTCTCCAACCCCCCCATTATCTCTTCTATCTTCTTCGAATCATCAAAATGCCCCTCATTATTCTTAACAATTATCTTCGCACCCAACCTTTTCTTAAACAACTCAGCATCACTCAAAGGAACACAGTCATCATCATCAGAAAAAATCCCAACAAAGTTATTAGTATGAGTTTTAACTTTCTCAAAATCAATAGAAGACTCAATCCACGGCTTAGCAATATCCTTCTCCCCCTTTTCTTCATAAGCACTATCCAACAAATTAAACCAACCCGCCACAAAAACACATCCACCAACTTTCTTATCCTCAGGCAAATCTTCAAGATATCTCAAAATCGCCTGACACCCAATACTATGCCCAACAAAAAAAGTTTCCTCATCCAATTCCTTTATATGTTCCTGCAAAAACCCAACCCATTCATCTATCTTCGGCTCATCACTATGTGGCATCTCAAAAGCCACAAGCTTAATCCCCCTACTTTCACATTCACTCCTCAACCAAGGAAGCCAACTCACCTCATCAAGACCATCCCCCCATCCATGAACAAAATAAACTTTCTTCGCCATCACTTCCTCCAAAACCTCATCTCTCGCAATTTACCAATATCATTCTTATACATCTCCCGTAAATCATCAATCCCAAAAAACTCCATAATCATCCTATCAAACCCAGGTCCCCAAGCCAACACCGGAACATGCCGACCAAACATCGGAATCGTCACCTCGGGCCGAAACATCCCAGCCCCACCAAGCTCCAACCACTTCTGCTTCCCCTCATGCCAAACATCAATCTCCAACGAAGGCTCGGTATACGCAAAATAAGCAGGCCTCCATCTCAATTTATCATAACCCATTTTCCCAAAAAACTGCTTCAAATAACCAAGCAACTGCACAAAATTCGCATCCTCATCAACAACAATCCCCTCAGTCTGATTAAACTCAAATCCATGCGACCAATCCACAGTCTCATTTCTAAAACACTTCCCCAAGGCAAAAAACTTATAGCTTTGCTTCCGACTTCCGACTTCCGACTTCCGACTGGCAAGTTCCTTCCCAATCTCCATTAACTTCCTCGCCGACAAGCAAGTCGTATGCGTCCTAAGTAAAACCTTCTTCGCATCTTCCTCGTCCCACTCATATTGCCAACCCTTCGAACTATCAACTCCACCTTCATGAGCCTTTTTCACACTCTCCAAAACCTTCCCGACCACCGACTCCCGACCACCGACTCCCGAACTTTTTACATCTTTAATATAAAAAGTATCCTGCATCTCACGAACCGGATGATCCTGTGCCGTAAACAAACTATCAAAAACCCAAAACCCACTCTCAACCATATCCCCCTTCATCTCCTTAAATCCCATCTCCAACCAAATCGACTTAGCATAATCCGTAGCCTGGTTCACAAAATGCCTTTTTCCACCATAAAGCCTAGGCACAGGAGCATTCAAATCATACCGCCTAAACTTCTTCCCTTTCCAACTCGTTCCCTTCAACATCTTCGGAGTCAACGCCTCCAACATTTCAATATTCAAATCCATCTTAGCAACTTTCACTCCCAAATCTGTCAACCTCACATTCACAACTTTCCCTTCAACGATCTCAACAATATCTTTTCTCTTCTTCAAATTCTCAAAAGCCAAAACATCCAAACCCTTGCCCGATGAAGACGGCACACCAGTGCCCATTTTAGAGGGTACACTATTACGTGCGCCCGATGAAGACGGCACACCAGTGCCCATTTTAGAGGGTACACTATTACGTGTTAAATCATCCAAGTCTAAAGGCAACTTCTCCATAAAAATCTCCTCAATCATTTTCTTAGCAATCCCACTCCCGCCAGCTACCAACTTCAACTTTCCCCCAACAATCTCAACCAAAGCCTTCTTCTTCAAAACACCCAAAGCAACCTTCGCCTCATTCTCATTCAAACCACAAACATTCCTAATCTCTCCAATCGGGACAACACCCTTTTCAGTCAGCTTATTCAACAAAACCCTCTCTGGCAATTCCTTCCTCAAATAATTAATCCCCAAAATTCCTAAATCAACTCGCTTTACCTCATTGCTCTCAATTTCAACTAAGCCCTTTCGTTCTAGTAGTCCAACCGCTCTTAAAACCGTAGTTTTATCCAAGCCACTCTTCTTACTGACAACCTCAACGCTCAAATCTTCCTTCCCCAATTTAGGCAAAACGCTCCGCTCCATAGGCGACAGCGATTCAACGATCAATTTTTCTTCCATTTTGTATTTCCTTAGGCGCGGACGAACCGCGCAACAAGCACTAACTTCCAATAGCAAAGCGTCCTAATACCCAACACCTCGCGAAGCGCACTTCTCATCTATATAACTCAATAGAACTCAGCTTTTTAAGTTTTTAGAGATAACCAGATAATTATTTAAATTATACAAACCATAAATCAAAATGAGAAAAACAAACGACAAATACCTAGAAGAACTAGAGGAAAGCCTAATACCCATAAATCATTATTCCCTAATACATGCAACCATAGCAAGAGGAGGGGTCTGCCTCGGAATTTTACCAAAAGACATGACTGAGGAAGATTATATCAAAGAATTACAAGCTCAGATACAAAAATACACAAGAGACAGAGGAATTCAAAGACGAGTAGATGAGGAATGCAATCCAAATTTCAAAATGGACTAAACAATTCATTTAACATTTTTTTAGTTAGTCAATTTGTGCTCCATAGAGCGCAACACTAATCCTTACCCCGAAACCATCCATACCTTCGACACCCCCTGAGAAAGCAAAGCTTTCTCAATACAACAACCGATGAATCTCCTTCAAATGAACTAAGTGCTTCTTTTTAGCTTTCTTTAAATCCCCAGCCTTCCATCCACCCAAAATTCCAACCAACTGTTGCCCAGCCAAAATCTTCGGAGTCACAACATAATCTGCCCCAGCCCGATACAACTTCAGCGTCTCACTAATCCGACTTCCCGTCACAACAATCCTAACATTAGGTGCAACCCTCTTCAGTTTCTTCAACAAGAACATGCTCTGCTCATAATCAGGAATCGTCGAAATCACCAACTTCAAACTCTTCAAATCAATCTTGTCCAACATCTCTGGGCTACAAATATCCCCATAAACACAAGAAATCTTTTTCTTCATCAAAACCCCAATCACCTCAGGGTTATAATCAACAACCAACAACTTGTCTTTCTTATGCAACAATTCCTCCATCAAAGCCCCACCCATCCGATGCGACCCAATCAACAAAATTTCCTTCTCCTTCTTGTTCTCATAGCACAAAACCTCATGAACAGGCAAAAACCCCAACGACTTAATAGGATAGCTAAAAAACGCATACATCCTATCCTTATACTTAATAAAATAAGGAGTAGCAGACATAGTAATAATCGTAGCCAAAACCACCGTCGAGAAAAGCGCAACATCCAAAACACCAGCCGTCACACCAATCATCCCAATAATCAACGCAAACTCAGACAACTGTGCCAAAGAGGCTGCCGTAAAAAAACTAGTTCGTGGCTGATACCCCATAACCCGAAGCGAAACAAGAAGTATAAGTGGCTTAATTAAAATCGCACTCAAAATAAAAAATCCAAGCAAAAGCAACTTGCTTCCAACGCCAGTAAAAACAAGCTGCATTCCAAGAGCAACAAAAAACAGAATGGCGAAGAAATCACGAAGTGGAGCTATGTTGGACTCAAGCTCTATTTTAAACGGAGAATTCGCCAAAATAACCCCGGCAATAAAAGCCCCAATCACAATCGACAAATGAAACACAAACGCCAAAGCAATAAAAGAAAACAAGACAGCCAAAGCACACAAAAACAAAAACTCATTAGACTTTGCCGCAAACTGAAACAACCGATTCAAAACAAACTTCTGCAACATCACCGCAGCCAACAAAATAACACCCAACTTCATAAAAGCCACAACCAAAGGAGCAACCGCAAACCCACCACTAGTAAAAATAACAATAGCAATAATCGCCACCAAATCCTCGAACAACAAAATTCCCAAAACCAACCGACCATGCAAAGTCACCAACTCATTCCGGTCAGCTAACAACTTAACACAAACCATCGTCGAGCCAAACGCCAAACAAATCCCAATATAAGCCGCCTGCAAAGAATCCAGCCCCAAAAAATTCGACAACAACATAACAATACTAAACATAAACACAACCTGCAAAGCACCAATCACAGCAATCTTCTTCAAATTCGCTTCCCTAATCTTCCTAAACGAAATCTCAAGCCCAGCACCAAACAACAAAAACGCAATCCCAATCTCACTAAACGCATTGATCAAATCCATATTCTTCACAACCCCAAGAACAAGCGGACCCAAAATCAAACCAGTCAAAACATATGCCGGAATCAAAGGCTGCTTTAACATACGAGCAACAAAAGCAAACATAGCGGACAAAATCAAAATCACAGCCATATCAAAAATAATAGCCTCGCTCGCAGGCAACGCCCCAAGGCTATGCGTAACATCATTCACCACTTCAATCACACTCCCAGTCAACCAATTCATAAGACTTCCTAGTAGCCATCTTTTATAAACATTTTTAGAACATCAAAAACAATTTTCAGCGACAGACACAAACAATTTAAACCACCACCCCATCATATCAACAAGAGGCAACCATGGAAATATTTATAGAACTAAGCCTAATTATCGCAATAACTGTCCTAACCGCAGGATTAATGAGACTCCTAAAACAGCCCCTAATAATAGGATACATTCTAGCCGGAATAATCGTCAGCCCCTATTTTCTAAACATCGTCCAATCAACAGAAACCATCGCCGTCTTCTCGCAAATCGGAATAACATTTCTTCTCTTCATCGTCGGAATAAGCCTAAGTCCAAAAGTCATAAAAGAAGTTGGGAAAGTCTCCCTAGTAACAGGCATCGGACAAATCATCTTCACCTCTCTAATTGGCTTTTTCATAAGCAAGCTCCTAGGTTTCTCCACAATCTCATCCATGTATATAGCAATCGCCTTGACATTCAGTAGCACAATCATAATAATGAAACTCCTGTCCGATAAAAAAGACATAGACAAGCTATACGGAAAAATATCAATTGGCTTCCTATTAGTACAAGACATTTTCGTAATAGCTCTATTAATGATAATATCTTCTTCCTCGGGCGGACTAAATCCAAGTGAAATTCCCCTACATTCTATCATCATAGGACTAGCTTCAATCGTAGGATTCATATTAATTAGTATACACATCCTACCCAAACTATCCACCTTCTTCGCAAAGTCCCAAGAATTTCTATTCCTATTCTCAGTCGGATGGGGACTAGGTCTAGCAGCATTGTTTCACTACATCGGATTCTCAATGGAAATCGGAGCACTAGTAGCCGGCGTCGCCCTATCAGTCTCCCCATTCCACTACGAAATAAGTTCAAAATTAAGACCCCTAAGAGACTTCTTCATTATCGCATTCTTTATACTCCTCGGCTCTCAAATGGTCTTCGGAAGCATAGGACAACTTATATTCCCAGCAATAATATTTTCACTATTTATCCTAATTGGAAACCCTCTCGTAGTAATGATACTAATGGGCTACTTAGGATACAAAAAGAAAACAGGATTCCAAGCAGGTTTTACCGTAGCTCAAATAAGCGAATTCTCATTAATCCTAATCGCACTAGGGGTCAGCATCGGACACTTAACTCCAGAAATACTTTCCCTCGTCACAATCATAGGACTAATAACTATATCCGGCTCAACCTACCTAATTATGTATTCAGACAAAATATACCCTCACCTTGCAAAATACCTCCAAGTATTCGAAAGAAAAAAACCAAACGAAAAAAGATTAAGATCAAGCGATTGTAATATTATTTTATTCGGATATAACCAAGTCGGCTACGACATACTAAAGTCCTTCAAAAAATTAAAAAACAAATATCTAGTAGTAGACTACAATCCAGAAACAATCCTCAAATTATCCAAGAAAAAAATCAAATGCAGATATGGAGATGCAGACGATGAAGAATTTTTAGATGAATTAAATATGGATAAAGTCAAAATGGTTGTCTCAACAATGCCCGAATTTGAAACAAACTTATTACTAATTGAAAAAATAAGACAAACAAACAAACAGGCAATTATATTAGTTGTCTCACGCGACATCGAAAAAGCAGAGGAGCTATACAAAATAGGAGCAACATATGTCATCATGCCTCATTTTTTAGAAGGAAGCCACGTATCAAAAATGATCGACAAATACAAACTTAACCTAAATAAATTTTCAAAAGAAAAAGAAAAACACATAAGATATCTTAAAAATAAAAAAAAATTAGGACATAAAGATATAGACACAGAAAAATACAAATAATAATTTAAAATTCAATTTCAATTCCTAAAACCTAACAGCGTCAGTAATTTCTCGAGAAGACATTCCTAATCCAACTCCAAACGCTTTCCGCCCCAACTCATCAACAATACCCTTCTTATTCAAACTCAAAGAAACAATCTTAATTCCGCATCCAGCTTTCCGACAAACTCGAACATTCTGCATAATCCTCGCAATCCTTTTTGCCTTCTCCTTGCCCTTCAGGGAAGCAATCTCCCCAATATCAACAACAATTAAAATTCCCTTCTCTTTGGCAATCCTTGCAACAACATGATTCAGCCCAGAATCTCTCTGCTTTAAATTATCCAATTTCTGAGAACCCTCAGGAGAAACCAAATAATCAATCTTCAAACTTTCAATAGCCCGACGATTAAACGCGTCATCCCCGCCAACAAGAGCAATCTTCCCATTAAACTTTTTGTCCTTCAAGCTTGCAATAATTTTTCTAGCTTCTTTTTCTGGAGATTTAATTAGGTATCCGTCGCAGCTATAATCTGACAAATCGATTTTGCTGAAAATTCTTTTCAGGTGAATAGAATCCTTAGCTCTGAGTAAATTAATATCTTTCATCTATTTATACCCAAACCTCTTATTATATTTCTTATGGTCAACAGTATCCAAAACAAAAGCAATAATCTCAATCTTGCTTTCACCTTCTTCCAAGGAATAAAGCATCCTCCAAAAATTAGGCAACTCAACCCTAAATAAATTATCAACACCATATTCTTTCGGAATCAACCTCTTAGGAATTGCATCACCATAATGTGGATTATCCTTAATCAACGCAGTTTTGCTTCCAATCGCCTTAAAAATACTTTTTTCAATCTTAGAACGTCCCGCCTCACGATTCAAATACTCATAAACTTTCTTAGCATCATCAGACAAAAAAACACGAACATCTTTCCCGAACATTTAAATCTCCATCCCCTTAGAAATGGCTTCTCTTAATTTGGGATTTGTATTATGTATCCACGTAATCCCCTTAAGCCCAACAACAATCTTATTGCTTCGATCCAAATATTCCAAAATCAACATCAATGTATTATGGTTAACCTGCCTCGGCAAACTACGCTTCAACTCCGCAACACTCATGACACTGCCAGGCATATCTTTCAAGGCTTCCTCTACCATAATCACAGTATTCAAAGTCGGCCAGTGTAGCGGTTTTTTCTGCATTAACATAT
>DAOWCW010000030.1 GCA_030639395.1 archaeon | reverse complement strand
TGGATGGCTCTTGACTTTGTCAAGGATGGCTCATCAGCTTTGCTGATGGATGGCTCAGCTTTGCTGATGGATGGCTCAGCTTTGCTGGGGTGAGTGGTATGGGTTGTTATGAGTTAGAGCGTCTTAACGAAAAGTTTGTAAGTATGCGTTTCTCTATATTTTTATATAATATGGCTCAAAAGAATATAAGTGTGAGGGAAGAAACTAAAGAGGAGTTGAAATCCATGAAGATGTACTCAGGAGAAAGTTATGATGGAGTTATCACGAGAATTATAGAGATGTTGGAGTGTTATGAAAGAGAACCTTTCGAGTTTATGGGAGTAGACTCAAAAAATAAGCCTCAATGGAGACGGAAGTTTAAGAGAGGAGAAGTAATGGTTCCGGCATCCTTACTTCCTCGAGAAGAGGGATATGAAGAACAGCAGATAAGAAGAAGTAAAGAAGAATAACCCCCAACCGTTCAATTTTCCCTTATCGACCCAGACAAAGCACCTACGAAGCACTAAACCCATTTAGACAAACTTCTCTTTAATACAACATACAAAACACTTTAACAATTCTTTATGTTCGATTGAAAACACCAACTACAACCCCATTCTCAAATCACTCAAAGAACCCAGTATTTCACCCCTGTCACCTCCTAACAATCAACACAAAGACATAAAAAGCAAAACCACCTATACACATTATGGAAAAAAAAGAAAACCCAAAATTCGAAGTAATAGTTATAGGGATAATTCTTGATTCGGAAAAAAAGAAAATTCTAATCGGAAAAAGAAAGAAAGGCCATGATTCAAATTTATTAGGATGGTGCTTTCCAGGAGGAAGACTAAACCCCGGAGACGACATTGATAAATCTCTTAAGGAAAAAGTAAAACTCAAAACAGGATACTCTGTAAAAAACATAGGAACATTCTTCTCAAGAACTTATCTAGAAAAACCAGAATTAGTGTCCATCTCTTTTTTAACAAAAGTTTTCGAAGGAGAAGAGATGCCAGGGGATGACTTTGAAGAGCTAAAGTGGGTAGACGTGAAGGATCTTGAAAATTATTTTAAAATTCCTATGCATAAAAAATTGAAAGAATTTCTATCTGAACTAGTGTAAAGCCAAATAATTCCTTAACCCCCCTATAAAAAATAATTCTAAGTTGGGTCATACTTCTAGTAAACCCGTCCGGGTTCAATCACGGCAAAAAAAAGAATGAGCCTTCCGGGATTTAGGTCAAGTGAAACGAAGATTATCCCTTGGGTGAACCCGCGGGTTCAATCACGGCAAAAAAAAGAATGAGCCTGCCGGGATTTGAACCCGGGACCTCTAGCTTTCTTAGGCGAAAGCTCCACAACTCCGAAGAATCGCAGCCATATAAGACTAGCGCTCTAAACCAGACTGAGCTACAGGCTCACTATCAAAAAGGAAAGCCTAATCTTTTTTTAAAGTTAATCATCCACCCATACAAACCTTTAAAAATATCCATGAATTGTTATTACTATGGAAAAGCGACAAATATTAATAAGTGGAAGAAGCATGGTGGAACATGAGGAAAGAATATCAGAATTAGAGAGTGCGTTAAAACAAGAACAAAAAAAACGAGAAAGCCAGCAAAAAATTACAAATGCCGTACGTCATGATATGGGCACACTAGAAGGAGCATTGGGTTTATTGAATTTGGAAAAATGGACAGAGCGAACTGAAGGAAAAAGAGATATGATAATACCAATAGTGTACAAAAGTATAGAAAAAGCATTGAGCGCAAAAAATCTTTTATGGCTCCCAGAAATGTCTAAAGAAAAACTCTACAAGTCTTCTGAAGACATAGATGTAATGGGCATTGCAAGACTCCATGCGTCTAGTGTAGATTATCATCTAGAAAAAAATAAAATAGCCCTTCAGATAAAATCAGCTGAAAAAATGGGAAGACCTCTTTATATTTATGCCCATGAAGCTGCAATGGGATTGGTGTTCGGGAACATCTTAGGAGGATTTGCCAATCATGCGTTATCGGAATCACTGGCTAAAATAGAAATCGAAGAAATCGAAGGAATATTTAGAGTTAGAGGAGAGAACAAATACATAGGGGAAGAAAGACTTAGAGATATTGCAGGAGAGGCTGAGGGGATAGGCCTTTTATATATCAAAGACTTCGCCAAAACTATGGGCGGGATAATGGAAATCTACTCTCTTCCAAGAATAGGTAGCCGTCCATTATGTGCAAACTCAGGATATAGAGGAGAGTTAAAAGATCACCAGGGAGCAAAAACCTTTGGAATCGAAGTGAGAATACCTTCAAAATCACTCACAGAAAAGAAATAAAAACCCTCTCAATCTCAAAGCTCTATGTTACTAGGACTCGTCGGAAAACCATCATGCGGAAAATCAACATTCTTCAAAGCCGCGACACTATCAGACGTCCTCATCGCCGCATACCCTTTCGCAACAATTGAACCAAACCACGGCATCGGCTACACCAGAGTTCAAGCACTATGTAAAGAACTCAACACAAAATGCAATCCCAGAACCGGATTCTGCACAGGCGAAACAAGATTCGTCCCAGTCGAAATGATGGATGTGGCAGGATTAGTAAAAGGCGCCTCCGAAGGCAAAGGGCTAGGCAACAAATTCCTAGATGACTTAAGACAAGCCGACATGTTCATCCAAATCGTAGACATCTCAGCAACAACCGACATCGAAGGACGAGAAGGCAAAGGCGATCCAATAGCAGACGTCAAAATGCTAGAAAACGAACTCAATAAATGGTACGCTTCAATATTTGAAAAAATCTGGGAAAAATTATCTCGAACAATCCAAAGCACAAAACAAGACTTCGCAAAATCAGTAGCAAAACAATTCTCAGGTCTACGAGTCAAAGAAGCCGACATCAATCACGTCCTAGCTAAACTAAAACTCAACCCAGAAAATCCAACATCATGGTCACAAGAAGATTTGCACAATTTCACAAAAACCCTACGTCATTCAACAAAACCAATGCTAATCGCTGCAAACAAAATAGATAAAGCAAACGCATCCGAAAATCTAGAAAAACTAAAAAACGCATTCCCAGAAATTCAAATCATTCCATGTTCCGCCGACGCTGAACTCTCTCTTCGTCAAGCAGCAAAAGCAGGATTAATAGAATACATTCAAGGAGAATCTTCATTCAAAATCAACGACGCCCCGATCGGAGAGGGGTGCGTCAGCAGACGTCAAAAAGAAGCCCTGATCTCAATCCAAAAAAACGTCCTAGACAAATTCGGCTCAACCGGCGTACAAGAAATCCTCGACAAATCCGTCTTCGATCTCCTAAAATACATCGCAATATTCCCAGCCGGCTCAAAATTAGCAGATTCAAAAGGCAACGTCCTTCCAGATTGCTTCCTCTTGCCACAACACACAACCGCACTAGACTTCGCATATTCACTCCATACCGATATAGGAGACAAATTCATCAAAGCAATTGACGTCAGGACAAAACAACCAGTAGGGAGAGATCATTCACTCAAACATAGAGATGGTATCGAAATTATGACAAGCTAGAAATAAAATACATAGAATTTAAGAAAAAATATACCACTCAGCATAAATGCCAAGACCTCACGCCCTCCCCAAGTTAAAAATCCCGTGAAATCTCGTGTAATCCCGTGGCTAAATTTTCCCCTCCCCAATCTCCCCAACCCCCGACCACCGACTCCCGACCCCCCAACACCTAATACAGGCATCCAGTACAGACATCCAATATCAAACCAAACCATTTTTATACCTCAACAACCCACTTTAAAATAAAATGAAACAAAAATACAAAATTCTCCTAGCAATCTTCACCGTCTGCCTAATCGCATCAGCCCTCCTAGCCTTCACTCCAACCGAAAAGATATGCGGCGACGAAACCTCCAGTTGCTCAATAGTTCAAAATTCAGAATACAAAAAGACCCTCGGAATCAACAACAGTATACTAGGACTCTTTATTTTCACAATCTTAATTTTCATAACAGCCTCCCACTCCCGCAACCCAAAACATCACAAAAAACTCTTCCTTGTCTTCGGCATAGCAATATCAGCAATAGCCGCAATCTACTTCATCTTCCTCCAAGCCATTATCATCAAAGCATTTTGCCCATACTGCATGATAATAGATATAGGCAGCATCCTAGCTCTCGCCATAATAATCGCAACAAAAAATCAATGAAAATCCAAATCAAAGCCCAGCCAAATTCATCTCGCCAAGAAATCCAAACCAACCTCGATGGCAAAATCACAAAAGTCTTCGGGCCCATCAGGGTCATGCCGTTTGAGGCCTAAAAAAACCTACAAAAGAAAACAAGGCCAACATCGAACTAGAAAAACTCCTTACGAAATATTATAAAACAAAAACAAAAATCATAAAAGGACACACTTCCAAAATAAAAACAATAGAGGTAAAAGAAAAATAGTAATAAAATATCACCAAGCTCCAGACATAAAAATTCGAGCAGAAAAAGTAATCAAAACCCTAAATCTAAATCACGTCCACTTAGAACACGTCGCCTTTCTAAGAAGCACCGGATCAAAAGCCAAATACACCATCGCCAGATGCCACGCCCTCGGCAAAGCAATGCAAATAGGAATGGGCAGAAAAAAAGGGTTCTACCTCGTAGAAGTCATTTCCGAAAAATTCGACAAACTCTCCAAAGAAGAACAAACCAAAGTCATAATCCACGAACTCATGCACATCCCAAAAGCTTTCGGCGGCGGCTTCATCCATCACGACAAAGTCCACGAAAAGTCAGTTAAAGAAATGTATAAAAAATATTGCGAACTAAAAAAAGGAGACTACTCAATAGAATGGCTTTAGAAAAAATAACCTACTACATCGATGGGAAAAAGAAAACTATCTTAGTCAAAAAGTTAAAATCATCATGGGAAATGGGAAGTGGACTAATGTTCAAAAAAAATTCCCCACCACTATTCTTCACATCAAGAATCAACTGGAACCCAATCACCTCCATCTTTTGTAAGCCCTTCAAAGCCATCTGGCTCGACGACAAATTCCACGCAACCAAAGTCATCGACGTCAAAAACTGGAAATTCCATATCTCAGGCCACGGAAAATACCTACTAGAAATTCCTTTAACTACTAAATAGTACAACTTCTCGACGACAAATTCCAATAGAAACATTTAAATATAAAATACACCCTCTATAAACCAAGCTCACTACAAGAGGTAAAAAGGAGGTTAAAAAGATGGGAAAAATAATCGCAAAAAACATCGTAGAACGAAAATCTGGATTTCTATATTATGTAGATGGAAAAGGTAACGTATGCGAAGCAAAAATGGCTCGAGGCGGAAAGAAGAAAAAAAAAGTTGCTAAGAAAAAAGTTGCTAAAAAGAAAGTAGTCAAGAAAAAAGTTGCTAAGAAAAAGAAGAAGTAAATCTTCAATTTAAATTTTTTATTTTTTATTAAATCATATTCAATGGATCTCCCTTGTTAGGGAGCTTGGGAGATTCATTATAATTTTACTTAAGCAATCCTTACCCTTGCTTACTGACTATTCCAATAAACATCCAAGGAAATCCCTTATTTTTCTAAATTCCGCAGAATCCTACAAAAAATATTTCAACCTAATCGCCAAGCCTCCAGCGAAGCTGAATTTTTCCATCCCGTTAGATAATTTCTATCTAATGGAATGAGCCTTTCCACTTTAGTGAACTTTTCCGCTTCATCTTGAAGCGAGCTTTCCCCTAAAATTAGCAATAGCTAATTTTAGCGCATCCGCAGCCAAATTAGAACAATGCTCCTTAATCGGTGGCAACTCTCCCAAAGCCAACGAGACATCCCGACTCGTAATCCTCTCCGCCTCTACCAAACTTTTCCCCTTAGCCAAAACAGTCAACATACTAGAAGTTGCAATTGCAGCAGCGCAACCCATAGTCTGAAACCGAACATCCGAAATAACACCCTCTTTAATCTTAATCATAATCTTCATAACATCCCCGCAACTCGGATTTCCAACCATAGCCTCAGCATCAGCGTCCTCCAACTTTCCCATATTCCTAGGGTTCTTGAAGTGATCCAAGACATTCTCATTATAATCTACATTCCCCACACAAAACCTCCACAAAACCACAAACACAAACTAAGATGCAGCGAAGCGTTTCTATAGCGATTACTCATCAGAATTCAACTCCTTAATCAACTCATCCACATCCACCCCATGGGCAGCAGCTCCATTCTCCAAAGTCTCAAAAGCCGCCATTGGACATCCTCCACAAAACAAACCCCGCTCTCCCAACTTGCGACCAGCATCTTCATTCATCTTCAAAATCTCAGCAAAAGTCATATCCTTTGTTATTTTTTTATTTTTCATTATTTTCCTCCTTTAAATTTAATTTAAACGGACTCATCTCCCGCAATCTCTCAACACCCTCCCGAATCTTCTTCACAACAAAATCCTCCCTACTAATAACATCAACCCCCAGCGACAACCTCAAACTCCCATGAATATACATTTCATCAACACCCAGAGCTTTCAAGACATAACTCTCTTTCAACTTAGTAGATGCACAAGCCGAACCAGTCGAAACATAAATTCCGTCATCAGTAGAGTCATCCTTACCTGAGGACAAGCTCAACATCAAACTCTCACCCTCAATTCCATAAAACGACACACTAATATTATTATAAACTCTATCGCTGTGCGACCCATTAATCTTCGTACCAGGAATTTCCAACAAACCCTTCATAATCTTATCCCGACTCCAACGAACCTCATCAATCTTAAAATCAATATCAATCGCAGCAGCTAAGCCAACGATACCAGGCACATTCTCAGTCCCACTCCTCAAGCCACCTTCCTGTCCACCACCAGTAACAATTGGTTCAATTTCAACACCATCACGAACATACAAAATACCAATACCTTTAGGTGCACAAACCTTATGCCCAGAAACAGACATCAAATCACAACTCGATAAAGCCAAGTCCTCTTTTAAAAAACCCTGCACATTATCACAATGAAAATAAACTCCACGTTCCTTACAAATCCTACCAATGTCCTCAACAGGCTCGATAACACCAATCTCATTATTAACATGCATCACCGAAACAACCAATGTATCATCCCGAATCTTTTCTCGAACTTCATCAACACTAACTATCCCCTCACTATCCACACCCAAATAATCAACCACATAACCTTGCTTTTCCAAATCTCGACAAGTATCTATTACAGACGGATGCTCAATCTCACAAGTTATAATATGTTTTTTCTCAGGATGAGCTTTTGCAAGACCCCGAATCGCCAAATTATTCGACTCAGTCCCACCACTAGTAAAAATAATTTCCTCAGGCTCACATCCAAAATAACCAGCAATCTTTTCTCTAGCATCATCCAACCTCTTCCTAGCCTCCCTCCCCTTTGCGTGCAACGACGAAGCATTCCCATAGCTCTCCAAAAAAACCTCCCTGACCTTATCCGCTACGACATCATCAACCCGAGTAGTCGCAGCATTATCAAGATAAATAGACCCCATCAAAAGCTACCTCCGAAAAAACTGCCCAAGTCGCGGTCCACAGAGCACAACAAAGCCTGCAACCTGCAGTCAAAGACTGCCACAGCATTATCTAAATAAATTCCTTCCCCAACAGTACTTCCATTTTTATTTTCCATTTTCATTATTACCAAATTGCTCTAATATTTCGGAGAACAATTACAATATTTCAAAACGTCCTTATTGTATTTCTTACAAACATCACACGAACTATGATTATCTTTCATAAATTTCAAAATCCTCTGAATCTCAATCATAGCAACATTAGCATTATCCACAACCTTAACAGCCGACTTCTTAATTTCACGCTTCGTCTTCACATCCAAACAAACCTTATTCGCTCTTTTGTTCGACAAATACTGACTAACCGCAGCCTTACTAATCCCAAGCACATTCCCAGCTTTTTCATAACTAAGTCCATGACTTCCCGTCAATAATTTAGCAAACTCCTTTCGAATAGCCGGTATAATATACCAGACCTCAATCTCTTGTGGCAATAAATACATGTTAACTATAGTTAACTTTCCTTTATAAAATCTTCTAAAACCATCCCTCTTAAATCACAAGTGAAGCATCCCAACACTACTATCCACTAACACTTATAGCATCAACTGGACATCCAGATTCAGCTGCTTTCTCACAACTAAGCTCCTTAACCTCGGACTTAACCGCATGAGCTTTTCCATCATTCATCTTAAAACCCTCCGGACAAGTCGCAGCACAAGCGCCACATCCAATACACTTATCCTGATCTACTACTATCTTCGCCATTTTCCACCTCTTTATTTATTTCATTCTCACTAGAAAAGTCATCTATCCTAAAATATTTATTTTCAACAAC
>DAOWCW010000005.1 GCA_030639395.1 archaeon | reverse complement strand
GCTTGGATTTCCGAATGTTTCTTTTGTTGTTTTTTCTATTTCTGATGTGAAGCCTTCTATCGCATCTAGGACGCTTTGTGCTGTTTCTTCTGCTGTTTGGTTTATGTTGGTGCAAGCTACATCCACTACTAGATTTTTATTTTTATAGAAGTCGATTAATGGTGCTGTTTGTTCTTTGTATGTGTTTAGCCTGTGCTGGATTATTTCTGGTTCGTCGTCTGGTCTTCTGATTAGGTCGCTTTCACATTTATCACATTTTCCTTCTTTCTTTGGAGGAACTCCTATTAAGTTAAAAATTTCACCGCAGTCTTTACAGGTTACCCTTGAGGAAAGTCTTTTTACTACGATTTCATCTGAAACATCCATATTTATTACTATGTCCATATCGGAGAGTTCTGCGAGTTTTTCTGCTTGTGGAATTGTTCTTGGAAATCCGTCTAGTATAAATCCTTCTTGACAGTCATCTCTTTGAATTCTTTCACTTAGCATTTTGATGACTATTTCATCTGGGACAAGTCCTCCGCTTTCCATATGATTTTTTGCTTCCATTCCTATTGGAGTTTCTTGTTTAATATTTTCTCTGAATAAGTCTCCTGTTGAAATATGTGGAACGTTAAATTTTGGTGCTACTCTGGAGGCTACAGTTCCTTTTCCTGATCCTGGTGCTCCTAAAAATATTTTTCTCATTATTCTTTTTCCTTAGTGTCCTCTTTTACTTCTTTTTTTTCCTCTTCGACTTTTTCTGTTGTTTCTTCGGGAATTTCTTGGATATCTCCAATTTCTGGTAGGGTTATCGCTTTTTTGATGTCGATTTTCTGTAGTTCTTTTGTTTCAAAAATTCTAATGTCGCAAAATGATAACGGATAAATTTTCTTTAGTTTTGGGAGTAGTGTTTTTTGGAGTGTTCCGTCGAAGATTTCTTGACATAGTGTAATGTAGTCTCTTTCTTTTGTGTATTCAATTATGAAGTTCTTTGTTGTGTTTCTTAAATTTTTTCTAACTACGCGGGATACTTTTTTTCGTGTGATTAGATGTGGTTTGAATGTTGCTCTAATGTCGGAGCATCTTGCTTGAAATGAATCTTCTATGTAGCTTGTTCTTTTTCGCATCATTCGTCTGATATATGAAGATGCTAGGATTAGGCTGTTTGGGATTGCGTATAGCGTTCCTTCTTGGTTGAAGATTCTTAGTTTTATTGTTAGCCCTTTGCCTCGTAGTTTTCTTGTTAGGTCGAGTTTGATTGTTTTGTTGTGTAGTTCTTGTGGTGTTCCGAGAACTCTTAGGGATTCTCCTAGGAATGGTACCTGTACTTCGATGTATTTTTTTCTTTCTGCCATTATTCTAATACTAGTTTGCTTGTTCGTTTACCTTTCTTTTGGTCTTTGCCTTTTTTGCAGACTGTGCAGGTGTAGACGATAGCTGTTTTTTTAGTTGTTTTACGCTGACCTTTTGCTTGATTTTTCATACGGGAGAAACGTCCTTGGTTTCCGATTCCTCGGTTTAGTCCCCGAAGTTTTGCTCGTTGCTTTGCTCCTCTTTTTAGTGTTGAGGGCTTACCGGTACTTTGCTGTTTTACTTTTTGTTCCGTTTTCTTTTTACAGAATGGGCAGTATCTGTTTAGTTTTTTTGGTTTCTTCATATATTTAGTTTTGGATTTTTGTTTTTAAAGTTTTGGGTTGGAATGGTCCCGTAGTTAAAAGCGGAGTTTTTAACGGGATGTGGGAGTTTGCTACGAGGTCGCGGGCCGCTTGGGATATTTTATTAAGGTTTGTTTATTTGTTTGTTTATGAGGATTCGGTTTCTTAAGAAGGATGGGCAGCGGGCGTTTTTAGTGGAAGTGATTAGGAAGTTGAGAGTGGAGAGTTTGAGGGGGTTGTTGCAGTTTGGGTTTGATGTTAAATATTCTACTTTGAAGAATTATTATGTTGGTATTAGGTTGATGCCGAAGGGTTTGGTTGAGGATTTTTGTGATTTATCTGGGGTTGATTTTGGAGGGTTGGATGTCGAGGAGGTTGGGGAGAATTGGGGGCGGGTTTTGGGTGGAAAGGTTGGGAGAGGATAGTTTAATATTGTTTTTAATTATTTTTATTAAATTTAGCTAGAGTAGTTTTTGTTTGATATATAATTCCGCCTGCGCGCTTCGCAAGTACCCCTTCGGGGCAAATCGAACAGATTGTCCCATGGTTGGTAGGTCAGAATATTATCTGCGATAATATAAATGATCCCGCCAAGAATCGAACTTGGGTGTCATCGAAGTCAACGATGCGTTCTACCATTAGACTACGGGATCTTTTTATTTAATTGGAGTTTTCGTTTTTATCGTTTTTCTTAGTTACTTAGTTACTTAGTAAGTTAGTTAGGAGGTTTTATAAGTTTGGATTTGTTGGGTTTTTATATGAAAAAGTACTTGTTGTTAATTGAAGATGAGGAGCTGTGGGCTAAGTTTAAGGAGAGTATACAAAAGGATATTAATAGTGAGATTATGAATTTGATAAAGGAGAAAGTTGATGGAAAAAATTGAAAATTTTTTTGGTAGTCGGGGACCAAAAACCAATAAAGGGCAGGTGGCGATTTTTATAATTTTGGCGATTTTGATAGTTGGGTCTGTGGTCATGTATTTTTCTTTGCGGGATAATTTTGGGGAATCTGTGCCTGAGGATTTGAGGCCGGTTTATGATTACTATGTTTCGTGTTTGGAGGATAGGGCAGAGGAAGGGATTGCTCTTTTGGGTGAACAGGGAGGGAGGATTGATGTTGGGGATTTTGAACCTGGTTCTGCCTATATGCCGTTTAGTTCTCATTTGAATTTTATGGGACAGGCGGTTCCTTATTGGATGTATGTTTCTGGGAATAATTTATTGAGAGAGAATGTTCCGAAGAAGGTTGATATGGAGAGAGAGTTGGGCGAGTATATTGCGGAGAGAGTTGGGCTTTGTGATTTTTCAGATTTTGAAGCTGTTGGGTTTGACGTTTTTGTTGATATACCTCAGGCTGGCATGACGAGTATTAAAGTGAATAATTTAGATGTTGAGGTTAGTATTGATAATAGAATTAATATTTTTAGAGGGAATAGTTCTGCTGTTGTTTCTTCGCATGAGTTTAGGGTGTCGAGTAAGTTAGGGAAGTTTTATGATTTGGCTAGGGATGTTTATGATTATGAAAAGGTGAGCATGTTTTTAGAGAATTATGCCTTAGATGTTTTGAGATTGTATGCTCCGGTAGATGGGATTGAGATTAGTTGTGCTCCGAAGGTTTTTGTTGAGGAAGATATTGTGAGTGAGTTTAAAGATGGGCTTGCTGCGAATATTGCTTCGATTAGGCTGGATGGGGATTATTATGATTTGTCTTCCAGAGAGAGAGAATATTTTGTCGAGGATACTGGATTAAATTTAGATGAGAGTGTTAATTTTATGTATATGAAAGATTGGACTACTAGGATTGAGATGTATGGGGACAAGGTTGCTCGTCCTGTTGGGTTGCAGGAGGGAATGGGTATTCTTGGATTTTGTTATGTTCCTTATCATTTTGTTTATGATGTTAATTTTCCGGTTATGGTGCAGTTTTATGACGATGAGGAATTGTTTCAGTTTCCTCTGGGTGTTGTGATTGCTAAGAATCAAGCGAGGGAGGCTTTGCCTACGACAAGTGGGACTAGTATTGAATCTAGAGTTTGCGAAGTGAAGAATCAAAATGTTAGTGTTTATACTTATGATGTTGATTTGGAACCTGTTGAGGCTGTGATTAGTTTCAAGTGTTTGGATGCGGTTTGTAATATAGGAACTTCGGAAGTCGGAGGTCGGGATTCGGAAGTTGGTGTGGGAGAGGCGGTTTTGGAGGGTGAGTTTCCTCAGTGTGTGAATGGGTTTATCGTTGCTGATGCTGAAGGTTATGCTCAGGCTAAGTATCAAATTTCTACGAATGAGGATAGATTGGCCAATGTGGTTTTAAAGAAAAAGTATGATTTGAATTTAGATTTGGGGGATGTTGATAGGGCGATTGTTAGTTTTAGCTCGAGTGATTATTCTGCTACGATTGTTTATCCTGATATGGGTTCGATTGAGTTGGTTGAGGGTTATTATAATGTGAGTGTTTATGTTTATGATAATTCAAGTTTGAAGTTTCCGGCGACGAGTAGAAGTGAATGTGTTGATGTTCCTGAGTCTGGTTTGGCTGGAATGCTTGGGGTCGAGACAGAGAAGTGTTATGATATTAATATGCCGGAAATGAATATTGATTTTGCGGTTGTTGGTGGTGGGAAGACACGGGAGTATATTACTTCGGAAGATTTGAGTAATGCTAGAGAATTAAATTTAAATGTGCCTTTGTTTGGTTTGCCGACGAGTATTGAGGAATTGTCAGCTAATCATGATAGGGTTGAGGATGAGAGCGTGGGGGTTTATTTTGAATGAAGATTAATTGGAATGATGTTCAGTTTTGGATAGCGCTTGCTACTATTTTGACCCTTATTGGATATTTGATTTTTGCAGGGAGGGCGTGGACATGAGTAATTTTAGAAATATTTTGTCTTGGATTTTTTTGTTGGCTAGTGTGGTGTTGGTGTTGTGGCTTATTTTTGGAGATAGTCCTACTGAGTTGATTGTTTTTTCTGTTGTTGCTGGATTTGTTCTTGTGAAGATGTTTGAGACTGAAAAGAGATTGACTTGCGTGGAAATGGGGGCTAAGAATGGGTTTTGCAATATGAAAAAGGATATGGGCGTGATGGATAAGAAGATGGATTTGATTGGAGATAAGTTGGGGGTGGTAGCATGAGGAGATTTTTTATTTTTGGATTTTTTATTTTAATGATGAGTTTTGGCTTGGCTACATATAGTAATCCATCTAGTAATTGGCAGGCGAATCAGCCGACGTTTGATGATTTGTATGCTGGGGATTTTGCTAATTATTGGCCGATTTTGAATGACATGAAGGATGGGCAGTGTAATGCGACTACGGATTTTATGATTGGGATTCCGCCTGGGGGATGTAGTCCGAGTGTTGTTCGGAGTGATTTGTTGGCGGAGCAAAATGTTCCGGTATTTTGTGAATTGTATGCGATTAAGGTGAATCCGTTGATTAAGGTTTCTTCGATTAGATCGATTTCGTTTAAAGGGGATTATCCTGAGGGAGTTCGGTCGATTGTTTATCATCCTGCGAGGGCTGCTATTAAATCGTATTCGACTTTGCTTGGAAGTCCAACTCTTGAGAATATTGGTTATGTTGTGATTATTTTAGAACAGGAAAGGGTTGAGGCGAATATGGAGGAATGGATTTCTGGTAATTTGACGGCGACTATGACTTATGATGCAGAGGAAGCTTATGGGACTGGGAAGGGGGATTATTATTTAGAGCCGATGAGTGATGACAAGTGGCAGAATGATTATGCGGCTAGTTCGTTTTGGAATGGTCGAGGGTATTTGAGGGTTTTGGATGTTGGGGATGGGGGTGCGAAGATTCAGGTGTTGGGGAGTAAGGATAAGGTTTTGAGGACATTGACTTTGAAGGAGGGCGAGACTAGTAGTTCGAGTTATTTGCCTGGGTTTTATTGTAAGGCTGGGTTGAAGGTTAAGTTGACTGATATTACGACGCAGGAAGATATGGCTAGGCTTAATATTGATGGGCAGTCGATTTGGGTTCGGGATGGGTCGAAGTTTTTGGATGGGAAGTGTGTGGTTAAAGATTTGGATATTAGGGGGAATAATGATGGGGAGATTCGGATTTCGTGTTCGGGGAGTGGGGTGATTGATCCTTTGGTTTTGAGGGGGGATATTATTAGGTTGAGAGAGAATGCCGATGAAGATGGTATGGTGAATGAGTATAATTTAGGGGATGTTTATGATGAAGAAAAAAAGCATATTGTTGCTTACGGGCGGCTTGATAAATCTAAGGAGATATTTATTGTTTTGGCGGATAAGATGCCCGAGAGTAATATTTTGAAAGATATTTCTGTGCTGGAGAAGAGTGTTGAGGATTTTGGTGAGTTTGAGAAAAAAGTAAATGGAATAGAAAAGATTGATGATGTAGAGGTTTTTTTGGGTGATAAGAATCTTAAGTGGTTTGTTGGGTTAGGTGTTGAGAATAAGAATGAAGAAGCTGTGAATGATTTTTTTCGTAAGTCGGTTGATGTTGTTAGAGATGAGTTAGTTGCTTATTATGGGAGTGAAGAGAAGGAGATTGGTGGGACTTGGGCTGAGGAGGCTTTGCTTGAAGAGATTAAGTTAGCTGGTGAGTTGGGGCAGTTTGAAACACAGAAGGAGTTGATGGGTTTGTTTTTGAGGGAATATCCTTTGGCCACTACGGAATCTTATGTTCGGGATATGAGGGCGAAATTGGATGGTGCTGATTATTCGGAGTCTTATGTTAGTGCCTATGTTGGGGATGAGTTTAAGTCAATTAGTGTTGTGGATTTTAAGGCGGTGACTGAGGGGGCGAAGACGGTTGATTTGAGGATTGGGGGGAGGACTTATTATAATTTGACTGAAGAGGGGAAAGATGGGTTTGTACCGTGGGTAGAGGGGAAGGGTGGAAATGGTGTTGACATGGGGGATGTTGGAAGAATTGAGATTGATAAGATTTTGCCGGGGGAGGTTAAGGTTTATTTTAGGAAGGATAAGGATAATGATGATAAGAGTGTCAGGTCTGAGGGTAAGACGATTAAAGAGGGAGGTAGTGAGGTTTTTGATGGGAGGAGGGTTTATGTTGAGAATATTGAGGTTAATCAGGTTGCACATGTTTCTCTGATTCCTGATGTTAAACATGAGAAGAGTGAGGCTGATTTTAGTTTTAGAATTGGGATTGAAGAGAGGGCGATTGAGCTTAGTCCTGAGAAGGCGAGTAGGATGATTAAGAATTTGGATGTTTCGATTGCGAAGTGGGAGGATATTGTTGAGAGGTTGGGGAATGTTGTGACTGGGCTGAAGGGTGCGTGTTTTGCTACGAGTGCGGTTTTGATGATTAAGAATATGGCGAGTGGTTTTAGTGGGGAGGCTGCGGCGAGGACTAAAGTGATGGGGGAGTATAAGGAAATTTGTAAGACTCAGTATTCGGATAAGACGCCGACTGAGTGTTATAATGATTTGAGTAAAGAGATTGCTGCGGATGTTGAGGTTATGACTGCTGTTATTGGTGGGGTGAATAGCAAAATGGAACAGGCTTATGATGGCAATGTTGTTGATTCTGGTGGGATTTTTGGAGGCGAGGCTATTAGGAACTCTACTGAATATATGATAGATTTGAAGAGGGAGATTCAGACTAGTCCTATTTCTGTCCAGGTTTCAGGAGAGAAAAATCCTGTTTTGGTTCCTAAGTCGGAGCTTTATAGTGTGTCGCAGGTTCGGGCGGTTTTGACTTGGGAGGCGTCCCAAGGGAAGGGTAATGTTGAGGCGGTTGCTAAGACTGAGATGGATGATGCTTTGAGGAATGTGGCGTTGAGTTATAAATTGAATAAGGATGCTAATCTTGCTGCGGAGAAGTTAAAGGATGAGTGGAATGTTGAAGGTATTGGATTTAGTGATATTTCTCTTTTGACAGATGAGAAAACTGTTTATTATCAGTGGACTGGAAAGACTGGGAAAGATTATGGGGTGACAGATTATGAGAAAGAAAAAGTTCATGCCGTTAGGACATTAGAAGGGAATAGTTATTTGGTTGTCTTGAGTGATGAGGCCAATGGGAAGATGACTCTTGATAAGGTGTTGGAAAAAAGTGGGGATGGATGGAAAGAGAATGAAAAGGCTTTGGGTGAATTGAGAAGTAAGAATATCGCATTTTTGACTGGAGGGACTGCTAAGGATTGTTCTAATGTTTGGCCGAAGGGGACTGCTAAGGTTAGTTATTATGAGGCTGGGGATAATGCGGGGTTGCCTGCGATTGTGCCGTTTGATACTAGGGAAGGTTGGTATGTGATGGTTTCGAATTCGGGTGGGACTTTTCTTGATGATAGTTCTCAGGGATATACGGCTTCGGCTAATGTTAGGCATATGAAGATTTGTAATATTGGGGACAATGGGTTGATGGAGAATTGTGGAGGGGATGATTTGGTTCAGACGTTTAATGTTAATACGATTGGGAGTGTGGATAAGTATGGTGGGTGTTTAGGGGTTGATGTTAAGAAGCTTTATACTTGTGCGCAGAATGCTATTAGGGATGCGGCTTCGCAGAATAAGGAGCAGTCTATTAATATTAGGGCATGTATGAATGATGCTATAAATTTAGATAAAGGGAAGCCGATGAGTCAGATTGGTGGTTTTGAATGTCAAGATTTTATGAGTCCTGATGATTGTTTGTGGATGTTTAATGTTTGTGATCCAGTGATTTGTCCTCCATCGAGATGTAATTTTGGTGGGAAGTGGCCTGTTAGTGATGTGATTGCGACTGGGATTATTGGGAGCTTGGTTTTGTGTTTGCCTAATGCGGAGGAGGGGATTAAAATTCCGATTTGTTTGAGTGGGGTGCATGCGGGAATTGATACTTATTTGTCAATTTTGAAGAGTGAGAGGGATTGTTTGGAGCATAGTTTGGAGACGGGTGAGTTGGTTGGGATTTGTGATCAAGTTAGTTCTATTTACAAGTGTGAATTTTTTTGGAGGCAGATGTCGCCGTTGATGGACCAATTGGTTCCGGGAATTATTGATTATGCTATTTATGGAAATCGTGTTCGTGGTGGCGGGGAGTATGCTTTGGTGACGAGTGCTTGGGAGAATACAAAGAAGAGTATAAGTTATTTTAAGGATGTTTATGCACAGAATGCCTTTAGGGCTTTTAATATTAGGAGCACGCAAGAGATTGGAAGTTCAGTTTGTAAAGCGTTTATTGGGACGAGTGTTCCGGGTAGTGCGAGTTTTATTGAGGATTTGTTGGCGCCTGAATCACCTACTCAGTTTTATGCGCAGTTTAGTGAGAATTTATTTACTGAGGCTACGGTTCCTTCGACTAGTCAGTATAAAGTTTATTATCATATTTATGCTGGGAATGATCAGGGTGTTCAGTATAAGGTTTATTTGAGGGATCCGCCGGCGACTAGTTATTATGCTTCGACTCCTGAGATTACGGTTGATTCGGGTTATATTGCTGCTGGATCGAGTAAAGATAGGTCTAAGGATTTTACGGCACCTAGTGGATATAAGGAGTTGTGTGTTGTGATTAATGCGCAGGAGGAGTGTGGGTTTAAGTCGGTGACGAGTAGTTTTGGTTTGGATTGGGTGAGTAAGAAGTATATTGAAGATCAGGCGACTGAGGAGGATATTACGAGTGAGAAAGAGTGTGTTTCGGGGAGTCCGTCGGCTTTGTCTATGGCGACGCTGAATTTGCAGGCTGGGGTTGAAGAGGTTGTAAATCCGGAGATTGCTTTGCGTGGTATTGTTAGGATTTGTGCGTCGTATAATCCTGGTGGGGATGTAACGGGAGTTGTTACATGTGATGGTGCTGATAAGAGTGAGGATGATTGTGGTAGTGGGTTTTGGTGTGAAGATGGTGTGTGTGTTGATAAGGCTGGGAGTGGGACGGTTGAGGAGATATTTGGGAGATGGAAAGATGTTGGATATTGTGGGGATGTTAATTTGAGATGTTGGTTGGATGTTGATTCGGTGAAAGATGACTTGGGGGCTTTGGAAATTTTTACTGGAGAGTCTTATGATGCGTTGAATGAAAGGAGAGGTTTGATTAAGAATGATAGGTTGGATTTGCTTGGGGTTGCTGTTTTGTTGGCTAAGGCTCGGGGGGATGTTGAAGGGTTATTAGGAATCAGTAGTCAGGAATCAGTGAAAAGTGAGGGTTTGAAGATTGTTGGGGAGTTGGATAGGGTGATTGGGAATGATAGTATGGCTGGGGCTGGGACGAATAATGATAGGGCGCAGGCTTTGGCTTTGAAGGCTAGTGTTTATCGGTTGTTGTCGGGAAAGGTTAGGGTTATTGAGGCTGATAAGGTGAAGAAGGTTATTGGGGCGAGGGATGTGGTTGAAGAGGTGGCTGAGGTGGTGGCTGAGGTTGGGGTTGAGGTGGTAGAGGTTGAGATGGAGGATATTGAGTATATTAAAGAATATATTGCTGGGTTTGAGGGAGCTAAAGATTATGTTTATGAAATTAATGGGGAAAAGCATATTGGGATTGGGCATAAAATTACGGCTGATTCTAGGAGTGTTTTTGAGAGAGAGCTTGGTTGTGATACTACTTGTTTTGATGCTCTTTTGAATGACGGCAAGAAGTTGAGTGACGATCAGGTTAATAAATTGTTTGACTATGAGATAAGGAATATTTATTTACCTGCGACGAAAAGATTATTTAACCATTATGATGAGTATCCTGATTATGTAAAGAAGGCTTTGGTTAGTTCGGTTTATCGAGGAGAGATGGAGGAAAGTCATGATACTGTTAGGTTGATTAATGAGGGAGAATGGAGGAGGGCTGCTGTTGAATATGTTAATAGAGTGGATTATAGGATGGCTCCTTCTTTGGGGTTGGATGGGATTGTAACTAGGATGAATGCTAATAGGGATTTTTTCTTGGATTACGCTGTTGAGTTAGAGAAGGAAGGAAATTAGAGTAGTTAAGTTGAGTGGGGAAGGGTTTCGCTTCAAAGAAGCTCGCTTGTTAGCTCGATAAATCTCATAACGAAGGAATCGACCTTCGCGCTAAAAGCACTCGGAACGGAAAATTTTGTTTTCCTGAAAGAAAATCTAAGGATTTCCTTTAAACACAGGGTTCGAAAATGAGGGAAGGAGGATTCTACTCAAACTTCACTCTAAAATTTCTCTAGTCACTTCGTTAGGAGAAATTCGAGCAAAGATTTTCGCCCCCGTAAAAAGTTTCGAGCATTAGAATTCTAATTCCATCAAATATAATTTCCTTTGGAAGTTATATAAAATGAGGGAAGGAGGATTCGAACCCCCGTAGGAATGAACCACTAGGTCCTAAGCCTAGCCCGTTTGACCACTCCGGCATTCCCTCATGAGAATATTAATGGTTGAGTTTTTTGGTATAAAAATGTTTGGACTTTGTGTTTGGCTTGTCAGTTGCCTGTGCTGTGACTTTGTCTTGCTTGTTGGTTGCTTGTCGGCTTCGCTACCTTTATTCCATAGGAAATTATGGCACCTTCGGCACATATAATTTCCTATGGAATTTTGAAGAATTAATTGTTAATGGAGCTGGAGGTTGTTTTTAGTTAAATTATTCTTGAACTTTCTTTTTTCTTTTTTCGTTTTCTTTGATTTTGAGTTTGTCCTCTAAGTCACTCGCTTTGCTCGAGGGGTGTGGGTGTTTCGGTGTTTCGGGGTGTGGGCTTATTCCATAAAAAATCAAGGTGTCTTTGACACGCATGATTTCTTATGGACACTTGATTAGACTGAAGCAATTATTTATTATATTTATAGAATTATTCTTGAACTTTCTTTTTTCTTCTTTCGTTCTCTTTGATTTTGAGTTTGTCCTCTAGGTCTAGTCTTTCTAATAATTCTTTGTATCTGTTTCTTATTGTTACTTCTGTTATTCCTGCTACATCTGCTACTTCTCGTTGTGTTTTCTTTTCGTCGTTGATTAGTGCGGCTACATAGAGGGCGGCTGCTGCGATTCCGGCTGGGCCTCGACCTGATGTTAGTTCTGAAACTTCTGCTTTACGTAAAATTTTTAGGGCTTCGTTTTGGGCTTGTGGGGACAGGTGTAGGGTTGAGGAGAATCTTGATATGTAGTCTTTTGGTGATGATGGTGTTACTTTTAGTCCGATTTTTCTGATTATGAATCTGTATGTTCGTCCTATTTCTTTTCTTTCGACTTCGGATGCGTTTGAGATTTCGTCGAGTGTTCTTGGGATATTATAAGATCGACAGGCAGCGTAGATACATGCTGCGATTACGGATTCCATGCTTCGACCTCTTACTAGTCCTCTTTGTAATACGAAGTTATAGATTCTTGCGGATTCGTCTCGGACTACGGATGGTAAGTCTAGGAATGAAGCGACTCTTCTTAGTTCGGACATTGCTAGCCTAAGGTTTCTTTCGATTGAGGTTGAGACCCGTTCTTGCCATTTTTTTAGACGGAGATATTTTCTGGTTTGTTGTGTGGAGTCGAGCCTGTAGATGTCGGATATTTCTCCTACGTTTGTGGTTAGACCTTTGTCGAATTTTTGTAGAGATATTGGTGCTCCGCCTCGGGATTTTTTTTCGGATTTGTCGAAGCTTCTAAGTTCGTGCGAGGTGTCGACCATGCTTTCTTCTACGAGGAGTCCGCATGATCCGCATATGATTTCTCCTTTTGTTTCGTCTGTGATTAGCTTAGAACTATTACACTCTGGACATTTTTTGGTAGCCATAGTAAAGTTTATAAATAGAGTGGCTTTTTAAAGCTTTTGGTTTTGCTTTTTCTCGTCGATGTTTCTTGCGGAATTGTAAAAAATAAGTGATGGGAGTTTGTGAGTAGAATAGATTAAATTATTATTCTGTTAAGAGTTTTGCCTGAATATTTCCTTCTTGCGAAGGTCGGTTTGTGATTTTTACCTTACCTAGTTCTGTTTCTATTATTGCACCCTTTACTAGGATGTTTTGTCTTGCAAGGAAAACATTGGAAGGTGTTTCTAGAACGTTTTTTATTGCGGATTTTTTTGCTTTTCCTTTTACAATTACGTTTGCTACATTATTTAGGAAAGAAACTAATTTTGTTGTGTTTCCTCTACCTTTTAGTAGTTTTGTTTTTATATTTCCAATCTTTACAATTCTGGACTGACCTTGTCGTCCTGTTAATTTCTTTTTCTTTGGCTTTTTGTATCTACCGCCAGAGGTCTTTCTTCCTGATTTCATAATGGGAAAAGAAAATTTTGGTTTAAATAGGTTGTGGTGTAGATTTTATTTTGTAAAATCTGGTCTGGAGTTGGCAATCTGAGACCGAGAGTTGTTTATGAAGTTTTATGCCCTTTTTATTTTTGTAGAATAACTATTTTCTTATTTTTCTCGAGGATAAAATTAGGTATAATAATGTTTATAAATTAGTTATTCCACAAAATAATAAAGATGAGTTATAAAAGAGTTGTGAAGAAAAATGGGAAGGTTTATGGACCATATGTTTATGAGAGTTATCGAGATGCAGATGGAAATGTTAAGAAGAGGTACTTAGGGAAGAAGGTTGAGAAGAAGGTTTTCTCTTTGATGAATGTTTTTGTGGTTGGTGTTTTGGCAGTTTTGTTTTTGTTGGGTGCTAGTTATACCACAGATTTTTATTTGAATGATGGGCAGACTTTTGGGAGATTGACTGGATTAGTTATTGAAGAACCAGAAGCCCCATCCGAAGAACCAGAAGCCCCATCCGAAGAACCAGAAGCCCCATCTGAAGAACCAGAAGCCCCATCTGAAGAACCAGAAGCCCCATCTGAAGAACCAGAGGAAAAAGAGGACGAGCCTGTTTCTGTTGGTGATGGGACTGTTTCTGAGCCGGAGATTGTTTTGGAAGATGTTGTTGAAGATGTTGTTGTTTTGGGTGATGAGGAAGTTCCGGTTGAAGAGTCGATTGAAAATGTTACCGAAGAACCAACTCCTGAAGAACCAACCCCTGAAGAACCAACCCCTGAAGAACCAACTCCTGAAGAACCAACCCCTGAAGAACCAACTCCTGAAGAACCAACCCTTGAAGAACCAACCCTTGAAGAACCAACCCTTGAAGAACCAACTCCCGAAGAACCAACTCCCGAAGAACCAACTAGTATAATTAACGAAACCCTAATTAACGAAACCCTAATCAACGAAACCCTAATCAATGAAACCCTAATCAATGAAACCCTAATCAATGAAACTCTAATAAACGAAACCCTAATCAATGAAACCCTAATCAATGAGAGTATTTTGAATGTTAGTGTTTTTAATTTGAGTGTTTCGACTTTGCAGTATAGGGCTGTGATTGGCCGTCCGGTAAGATGGATTAAGAATGTTGCACTTCCGAGTGTACCCTCTGGTGAGGGCAATATGAGTGAGGGGAATTTGTCCGTTGAGATTCCTAAGGGTTCTGTTAATATTTCGGTTTTGACTGATGATGAGGTTGGGGAGGCTTTGGCTGAGGTTGGGAGGTTTGATGATTTGGTTGGGAGGGTGGATCGTGAAGATTTGAGTGAGGGTGTTATTTTGACTGGTAATGTTGTTGTTGATTTGGATGAGGAGAAGGGTTTGTTGACTTTGTTTTGGGAATGGGTTACTGGTTTTACGATTTCTGGTAATGTTGTTTTGGAAGAGGAGCTTGAGATTGGGGGGAATATTATTGAGCTGGAGAACGTTACAATTATTGAGCTTAGTGAGGTTGTGAATGTTTCGGAAGTTTCGGAAGTTGCGGTTGAGTATTATACTGAGGCTCCGATTGCTGTTGAGGTTGATTTGCCAAGGGGAAAGAGAGTTGTTGTTTCGGCTCCGAGTGAGTTGAATTATTCTGATATTTTGGCTTATACTCTTTTGGGTCCTGGTATCAAAATGAATGATTCGCGGCTGAGGGTTTATCATTTTGATGACGAGGTGTCAGGTAGCAGGCGTCAGGCAGCAGGTGACTTGGCGAGTGAGGTTGCTTATGTTTTGGAGAATGGGTCTGATGGTGTAAGAACTAGTGTTAATTATGTGCCTTATGATTTTGATGGGGATGGGTTTGTTGATTATGTTGAGTGGGTTGTTCCGCATTTGTCGGTGCAGGTTTATGAGATTATTTATATTACTAAGGCTGAGCATTTGGATTCGAATAGGAGTTTTGTGGCGGATGTTTATGATTATGTAAAGGAGCAAGATGATGATTATGTATATATAGGAGATGAGGAGTTTTTGAGAGTGACGTTTGAGAGGGAGTTGGATAGTTCTAAAGATATTACGATTTATGCTAAGACTGAAGTTGTGGGTGGGGAGGTAGGTGAGAATGTTTCGGGGGTGCTGATTGATGTCTATACGGAGAATGGGGTGGAACTTTTGGCTAGGTTTGATAATGTTTCGGATGAGGGGTGGTATAAAATTTATCTTACGAATCTTAGCGGTGTGGAGGATGTGTTTGATTTGCAAGTTAGATGTTTTGGATTGGAAGTTGGGAATGAGAGTTGTGGAGCTTGGTTTGATTATGTTGTTGATCCTGTTTCTGTTTTTAATGTCGATATCTGGTCAAGTTCAGGAGATAATCTAACAACAGATAATATTTATTATAATTATACATTTAATTCAACAAATTATTCAGATGCAAGTGGTTGGCAGTGGTATATCAATGATGTGCCTGTTGATGGGACGATTGGTGAGTATAGCGATTTTAGTTTTAATACTGCTGGTGGTAATACTAATCCTCGTGGTATTGCTTTCGCTGATGGTTATCTTTGGGTTTCTGATTATACTGATACTGAAGTTTATCGTTATTATCTAAATGGCAGTTATAGCGATTTTAGTTTTAATACTACTGGCGATAATACTGATTCTCGTGGTATCACTTTTGCTGATGGCTATTTTTGGATTGTTGATATTACTGATGATGAGGTTTATCGTTATTATCTGAATGGCAGTTATAGTGATTTTAGTTTTAATACTTTTGATGACATTAATGCTCCTGTTAGTATTACTTTCGCCGACGGTTATCTTTGGGTTGTTAATTCTGCTACTGATGATGGGATTTATCGTTATCATCTGAACGGCAGTTATAGCGATTTTAATTTTAACACTACTGGTGACAATAGTGCTCCTACTGGCATCACTTTCGCCGATAATTATTTTTGGATTGTTGATAATACTGATCATGAGGTTTATCGTTATCATCTGAACGGCAGTTATAGTGATTTTAGTTTTGATATTGCTGGCAGTGGCAATGCTGCTCCTTATGGAATGACCTTTGCCGATAATTATTTTTGGGTTGTTAATTGGGTTTATGGTGATGTTTATCGTTATTATTCTGAAACGCTAAGTTCATCACAAACTTCTCCTAATGATAATGTAACTCTTGAAGTCACGCCTTATGACGGGCTAGTTTATGGGGATGCAGTGAATAGTTCGATGATAATAAATGATATTGTTTTGATAGATTATTTTGGTTTTCCCCCAAATAATTTTCATTATGAAGATGATCTTAATTGTTCGTTTATTATAACTGATGAGAGTGGTGGTAATTTGAGTGCGAATGTGAGTTGGTATAATGGTTCGAGTTTGTTTAAAAATACGCTTCATGATGTGGAAAATGGTTCGTTTTATTCTGATGTTGTAAGTTATCAGAATACATCAATTGGTGAGAATTGGACTTGTTTGGTTGAGGGGAAGAGTAATGCTACTATATTTGGACAGTCTCAGAATGAAACTGTGAAGGTTTATGATAGACCAGATGCAACTGAGATAAATATCATTTCTTCATCTGGTAATAATCTTACAATAGATGAGTTGTATTATAATTATAGTTTTGTTGACAATAATAATTTTTCGGATGCGAGTAGTTGGCAGTGGTATGTTGATGGTGAGCCTGTTGGTGGGACGATTGGTGAGTATAGTGATTTTAGTTTTAATACTACTGGTGATAATGCTAATCCTAATGGCATTATTTTCGCCGATGGTTATTTTTGGATTCTTGATCTCATTGACGATGAGATTTATCGTTATTATTTAAATGGCAGTTATAGTAATTTTAGTTTTAGTACTACTGGTGATAATGATTATCCTCTTGGCATTGCTTTCGCCGATGGTTATTTCTGGATTGTTGATAATAATGATGATAGGGTTTATCGTTATTATTTAAATGGCAGCTATAGCGATTTTAGTTTTAATACTATTGATGATGATCCCAATGGCATCACCTTCGCCGATGGTTATTTCTGGATTGTTGAGAATATAGGTTATAAGAGGGTTTATCGTTATTATTTAAATGGCAGCTATAGCGATTTTAATTTTGATACTATTATTTTTGGCACCCCTAATGGCATCACCTTCGCCGATAACTATCTTTGGGTTTCTGATTATGAGCACGATAGGGCTTATCGTTATTATTTAAACGGCAGTTATAGTAATTTTAATTTTGATACTACTGGTGATAATTACGATTCTAGTGGTATAACTTTTGCTAATGGTTATTTCTGGATTGTTGATAATAGTGATGATAAAGTTTATCGTTATTATTCTGAAACGCTAAGTCCATCGCAAACTTCTCCTAATGATAATGTAACTATTGAAATCACGCCTTATGATGGAATAGTTTATGGGGATGCGGTGAATAGTTCAATGATAATAAATGATATTGTTTTGATAGATTATTTTGGTCTATCTCCAAATAATTTTCATTATGAAGATGACCTTAATTGTTCGTTTATTATAATTGATGAGAGTGGTGGTAATTTGAGTGCGAATGTGAGTTGGTATGATGGTTCTAGTTTGTTTAAAAATACGTTTTATGATGTTGAAAATGGTTCGTTTTATTCTGATGTTGTAAGTTATCAAAATACATCGATTGGTGAGAATTGGACTTGTTCGGTTGAGGGGAAGAGCAATGCTACTATATTTTGGACGTCGCAGAATCGTACTGTGGAGATTTATGATATACCAAATGTTTCAAATATTAATATATGGTCATCATCTGGAGGGAATTTGACAAGTGATAATATTTATTTTAATCATAGTTTTGTTGATGCTAATAATAATACGGATGCGAGTAGTTGGCAGTGGTATATTAATAATGAGAGCGTTGAGGGGACGATAGGGGTTTATACAAATTTTAGTTTTGGTACTACGAGCAGTGGCAATGCTGATCCCCATGGTATTACTTTTGCCGACGGTTATTTTTGGGTTGTTGATAGTACTGATGAAAAAGTTTATAAATATAAT
>DAOWCW010000042.1 GCA_030639395.1 archaeon | reverse complement strand
CATGAAGGAAGAAATTTAAAGGAAGTTTTAGAAAAAACCGTAATCACATTTAAAGGAGCAAATCCAGAAACAATCGCAGAAGTTGGAGGGCACCATTTTGCAGCTGGATGTCTAATTGAAAAAGAAAGGGAAAATTCATTTATAGAAATTCTCAAAAAAGAATTGGAAGTTGAAATTGTAAAGGTTTAATCTCATCTCAAAAAATTTATGATTCTATGTTCATTTCAATTTCCAATCTCCTCCTCAGCGTCGGTAAACCAAAAAATTCTGATTTTGACATCTTTGATTAACACTCCAATGCGAAATTAAAATTATCACATAACACACTGATTAAACGAAGTTGCTGAAAATAAAAAACTAAAATTGTCTACTTAACTCCTAAGGAAGATCGTGCGATTTTATCGAAAATAAAACAGATAGTCTTGCTTCGCAAGAAATTTATTTATTGGGCACTTTTCAAAAACAGAAAGCAAGACTTTTTATATATGCTTTTATTTATTCTTGTATTATGGCTAAAGAAAATTGGATTAAAAAACATCCTGTTTGGAGTGGAGTTATTGGAGTAATTCTATTGTTTATCTTAATTGGGCTTTTTAGCGGAGGAGATAATAATTCTACGAACTACACTAAATCTACAAGCGATACCAAAACAGCTGTTGAAAAAATAACTGCTCTTGAACAAATGGAAATTGCTTTTGTAGATGGTTATTCATATAATGAAATTAAAGAGCATATTGACTTTGTCATGCAACAATATGGACTATCAAAGACTAATGAAAATTATAGTAGATTTGGAAGTGCTTTAGTAACTCTTAGAAAAGATTATGGGATTTCTGAAATGGATATTCTTACTTGTATGAAATTTGCAGATTATAAAAATTCAGTTGGAGGGGAAATAGCACCTAAAGACGCAATTATAGATTCTGCCTCAATTTGTGCAATCCTACTCAGTTCTCAATAAATAAAATGGAATTGCACACACTTGATATAAATTTTGATACCTTTGAAAATTTAAATTCTTCCACCGAAGAAGTTAGGAAAATCTTAGATGAATTTAAACTAAATAATAAAATTTTTGGATATTATTTAATGCGTTATAATGAAACAAAATTATTCTTAGGAATTAAAATCATTTTTTATAATTCTGAAGGAAAAGAGAACACTCTTTTGGAAATCAAAGGTAAAATAAAAATTATCGTAGGTTACAAATTTATAAGACAAGATAATTCAGAGGGCGAGATAAAAGATAACTTACCTTTTCTTTGTTCTTTGTCTATGGAGCTTAGAAACAAAGTTTGGGATTTACTGGGAAGAAAACCGAATGACAATGAATTTTCATATATTACTCATTATTTAGCAAATCCTCTTTTATTAGGTTATACTGATGAAAGAAGAATAAAAAATTTAAGATAAGAAAATACTCAACTTCTTTTTTAGAAAAAAAGAAAACAAAAAAGAGCGCTCTTTCCACCCCCAACAACAATTTTAAAGACAATTTTCAGCAACTACAATATCAAAGAATTTTTGCCCAGAACTCCGCAATTAGGGGTATGCAGAACTGCCGGAGATTGGAAACTCACGAGGTCATTCCCGCTGGTCGTTCCACTCGTGCCACGCCTTACAAACTCCATCCAAATTGAATTTTTATGCAATGCCTCAAAAATTCAACCTCCATTAATCCAGATGTCATCTTAAATCTAAAATTAAGTTTAACACCAAAAACCCTCCCCCAATTCTGATTCTTAGCAGACTTAGACGAGGCGCAGGGTTGCGAAGTGTACAGGCGTACATGAGCGTTCCTGCAACGAAGTATAAGTCGCTAAGAATTAGAATTAATGCAAGCTGAGACAAATCCCATAAACAACGGCGCCGGCTTCAACAATGAACTCTTCAGCTCAGGATGAGCCTGTGTGGCAATAAAATAAGGATGATCTTTCAATTCAATAAACTCAACCAACGACCCATCAGGCGACATCCCAGACAAAACCAAACCCTTCCCCTCCAAAGCCTCATGATATTCCGGATTCACCTCATACCGATGCCGATGCCTCTCGCTCACCCTCTCGCTCCCATATAAATCAAAAACCTTCGACCCCTTCTTCAATAAAGCATCACAAGCACCAAGTCTCATCGTCCCACCCTTATTCTCAACACCTTTCTGACTCTCTAAAATATTAACAACGGGATGTTTACAGTCCTCATCAACCTCCGCGCTGTTCGCCCCGTCGAATCCACAAACATTCCGCGCAAACTCAATCACCGCCATCTGCAACCCATAACAAATTCCCAAAAACGGCAAACCATTCTTACGACAATAACTTATAACATCAATTTTTCCCTCAGTCCCACGCGAACCAAAACCACCAGGAATAATAACACCATCAACCTCATCTAAAGCATCAAGCGCCTCATTGCCCGATGAAGACGGAATCTCTGGGGAGATTCCCAATTTAGAGGGTACACTATTACGTGTCTCCGTATCAATCCATTTAATCTTAATCCTAACCCCCAAATTCGCCTCACAATGCTTCAAAGCCTCAATAATACTTGCATAAGAATCTTCCAACGAAGTATATTTCCCAGCAACAGCAACCGTTATCCCTTTAGTCGCAGCCTCCTTCTTCTCAACCAAACTTTTCCACCTCCCTAAATCAACATTAATCGGCATATTCAACCTCCGAGCAATCAACTGAGATAAACCCTGCTCCTCAAAACTCAAAGGAATCTTATAAACATCATCGACATCAACCCCAGTAAGAACCTTGTCAAAATCCAAATTCCCAAACTTCGCAATCTTCGCCCTAACTCCATTCGTCAACATCTCACTACACCGAGCAATCACAATATCAGGCTCAATCCCTCGCTGCCTCAAAGAAGAAACACTCTGTTGCGTCGGCTTCGACTTCTGCTCATCAACCCCATGCGGAATAGGCACATAGGTCAAATGCACAAACAAAATATTCTCCCTCCCAACCTTCCGAGTCAAACTCCGAATCGCATCCAAATACAACTCATTCTCCATATCTCCAATAGTCCCACCAACCTCAATCAACATAACACCAGCTTTCGATTCCTCCCCAACCCTCAAAAAATGGTCCCTAATAAAATTCGAAACATGTGGAACCATCTGGACAGTCTTCCCTAGATAATCACCCTTCCGTTCTTTCTTCCTAATCTCATCAAAAACCCTACCCATCGTCAAATTCCAATCAAACTTACAAGTCACCCCCAAAAACCTCTCATAATGCCCAAAATCCATATCAACCTCTCCCCCATCATCCAAAACAAAAACCTCGCCATGCTCCAACGGATTCATCGTCCCAGGATCCGTATTCAAATAACCATCACACTTAATCGGAACAACACTATATGACGACGACAAAATATTCCCAATACTAGCCATAGCAATACCCTTACCAAGCCCAGAAAGCACGCCACCAGTCACAACCACATATTTCCTCTGCATATCTCCAGAAAACCAAAACCACTTTTAAAGAATACTATACTCCAACATACATATCACTATCCACTAGGAATCGCAACACTTTAGATATTGCACTTTTTCTCAGAATATCATTGTACCATCACATTATTATCGAAGACCTAACGCCCACATTCCAACCCCCTAATTCCATGAGAAATGCGGCGTCAAGGACGACGCAATTTTTTATGGAATCAAAACAATACAGACAAAAATCCCTAGATTTCTAACAAGCCTACAAACAATTAAAAAGCAAACTCAAAAAACCCAAGCCCCAAACACTTAAAAACCAAAACCCTCATCAATTTACATGGAACAAAAAGGAAAATTTATAAAAGTGAAATGCTCAAAATGCAAAGAATCACAAATAATTTTCGGAAAAGCCTCTACAAAAGTTAGATGCCTAAATTGCAACACAGTCCTAGCTTTACCATCATCAGGGAAGGCAAAAATCCGAGCAAAAGTCGAAGAAGTCTTATAAAACTCAAATAAATAACCATCTTAATAAAAAATAAAACTAAATCAAAACACAGTTTTGGGAAAAAAATCAATGAATGAAAATGATCTAATACTCTGCAAGGTAAAAAAAGTAACAAGCACAATAACATTTGTAGAAATGCCAAACGGCCACGAAGGAACAATTGTATCTTCCGAAATCGCAGCAGGCCGAATCAAATTAATGCGACAATATGTAGTCCCAAACAAACAAATCGTATGCAAAGTTCTAAGAATCGAAGGAGATCACGCTCACCTAAGCCTTCGAAGAGTAAACTCAAAAGAGAAAAAAGAAGTAATGCAAAAAGCAAAACAAGCTCAAGCAGTCAATGTAGCCTTCAAGCAAATTCTAAAAGAAAAGGAATCTGAGATAAAAGAAAAAATATTAACAGACTTTGAAAGCCTCTTTAATTTTATAACAGAAGTAAGATCTGACTCCAGCCTTCTAAAAAAATACATCCCAAAAGAATCCCAAGAAGCGATAAAAAAAATCATCAACAAAAAAAGAAAAAATGAGCAACTTCGACAAAATATAAAAATTAAATGCTTAGAAAATGATGGAGTAACAAGAATTAAGAAAGTCTTCGACCTAAAAAACGACAAAGTAAAAATAACTTACATCTCCGCGGGGGAACTCTCCCTAAAATTAACTGTAGAAGATTTCAAACAGGGAAAAAAAGAAATGATAGAAATCTTAGAAGAATTAGAAAAAAGAGCAAAAGAAAACAACTGTGAATTTTTCACCACCGAAGATAAATAATGAAATTAAATCAAAACAAAGTTTTAGAAAAAGAAATCAATGGATCTTAAAAAATGTCCAATCTGCAAAACTTATACACTTAAAGACATCTGCAAAAAATGTTCAAAAAAAACAGAATCAGCCCATTACATATTCTCCAAAATCAGAAACGCTCCACCAAGATCAACCCCTTTCAAAAGAAGATAACGAAATTAACAAGTCTCAAATCCAAAAACTCACCTCGACCACCAACTACCCATCACCATTGTTAAAAATTTCCTTTTTAACAATCTCCATATCTTCCTCCCACAACGGAGTCAACTTAGTCCTATTATAAATAATCGCAGCAGGATGAAACAATGGAATCAACCGAATCTTCAAGCCATCAATCTCAATATCCCTAACAACGCCATGCACTTTACTAATCCCCGGCTGTTGCTTCATCAACTCAACATCTCCTAAGCTCAAAAAAAACTTCGTCGCATAATTCCCAAGCGAACAAACAACCTTCGGCCTAATCTCCCGAATCTGCCTCAACAACCAAGGTGTATGAATAATAATCTCCTCACCTGTAGGATTCCTATTCTCAGGCGGTCGACACTTCAAAATATTAGCGATATAAACATCATCCATAGAAAGCCCAACGCTATCCAATAACTTATCCAAATTCTTCCCCGCTGCCCCCACAAAAGGCAAACCCTGTTCATCCTCATTCCGACCAGGAGCCTCACCAACAAACAAAATATCCGCATTAGGATTCCCCTTACCCACAACAATATTAATACAATCCTTAAACAAAACCGTCCTCTTTACCATCGCCGCCTCTAAAAAATTAAACTCCGAAGACTTCTTATTTGATTCCATATCTTAACAAAAAAATTAAACTTAATAAACATTACACATAAAAATATAAATCAACAGCCCTTTAACTATTTATGAAAAAACCCATAATAATCAAAGACTGGTATATCCTTCCATCATGGGGACGCGGACTCGCAATAGGAACAATAACTGGTGCAATACTAATGATACCTTCCGCATTCCTTGTAAAAAACTACTACACTCTTCCCCTCCCATTCCTAGTGCTTATAATATGCTCAATAACCGGCATACTAATAACACGAAACAAAAAATCCTTCGGGCTTCGGCACAAATAATTACTTCTTACCCTTAACCCTAACCTCAACAAACCTCTTCCTCTTGTCCGCTAAAAAATACCACACAGCACCACCAACCACACATAAAGAAATAAGAACCAAAACCACAGACTTCCATCCAATACTCTCAACAAAATCCACAATCTCCTCCACGGCCCCATCATCTACGTCCCCAACTTCATCTACATCCTCATCAGAGACGTCATCAGAGACGTCATCAGAGACACTCTCATTATCACTAGTAGCATTAACAACTGTTGTAGTACTTCCCCCGCCCCCACTAGAGCCAACAGTAGTCGTCCCAGGCTCTCCAGTCGCCCAAGTCGAAAACTCACAATAAGGAATAGTCCACAAACAAGAAGTCCCATCAACAACTCCCGTAGCAGGATCAACCAAATCATCATCTCGCCTATCACAATTATCCCCATCATCATCACAATGCCACAACTGACCACAGTCATCATTAGGAATCTTAATCTTACAAACCTCAGGATGCAAATTATTAACGACCTTATCTCTCGTCTCCGAAATCATCCCCACAATCTCAATCGCACCACCAGCACTATCCGTCAAACTATCATCATGAATTAAATCTCCAGCACTATTAAACGTCCTGGTATTCCCAGTCAAACCAGTCTTAGTAATCGTAGCATTTAAGAAAATCAACTCTGCCCCATCCGAACTAACCATTTTAACATTCGCCTTTCTACCTTCAACATAACTAGTCTTCATACCAGCCACAGGACCACACATCTGCCCCTGAGTATGCTCATAAGTCCCATTGGCATCCAAATCATAAGAAACGATCCACCCAGTCGGAGGAGAAATTATCGTAACAAAATTACAATAACCGCACTTATCAGAACTCTCAGCCGTTCTAAACGACGAACAAGCACTAACACTACACCTGCCACTCGAATCACAAACCCTTAATTTATAATAATAATCACTATCATTATTCAAAACATAATCAAGAGAACT
>DAOWCW010000069.1 GCA_030639395.1 archaeon | reverse complement strand
GAAGATGTTGAAGAGAGTATGAGGATTGTGAATGATTTTGAAGGCTCGGTGCTAGAGGTTGGGGATGGGAAAGGAAGAGGGGAATTTCGAACTACGGTTGTTTCGGGTTTGCATGATTCTAAGAATTTAGTTAGGATGGGTAAGTGGATGAATGATGTTTGTGGTGGAAAACCTGAGAGGTTTTTTTTGCAGGGTTTTAAGAAAAATAGCGAGGGAATGATTGACGAGGATTTTGAGAATGAGCCGAATGTTGGTGAGAGGGATTTGAACGAATTGAAGAAAAGTATTGAAGGATTTTTTGAAGAGGTGGGGGTTAGATAGTCAGATTTATCAAGTTAAAATTAACCTTGTTTAATAAGCTCTTGCCCTTTTCTTTGATATTCTTGTTCGCCTAAACTATAATTTAATGGTTCGACCCCTCCTTCTCCTCCAAAGTTTTTATGAGTTTCTCTTACGGTATATCTTCCATCATGATGAATTACAATATGTTTATGATCGCATTCGGGATTATTGGGAGACATTTCGGATAATTTTTTCAAGATAGGTAATTCATCAACAATTTTTTCAATTGTGAAAGATCCGCTGGATTCAAAGTTAAAGGATGTTGGGACTCTCTTGTTTTCCATAACAATCAGACTTTATATTGGTTTTAATATATTATTGTGATAGAATATATAATATACAAATATAATAGTGAAATTTTGTGTTTTCAGTTTTACTCAAAATTATAGGTGAAGTGTTTTTGCAAACATCGCTTTCTTATTTAATTTAATTTTTCATTTAACCTTTCTATTGCATTGATATATGCGGCAATTCTTGTTGTTGTTTGGTGATGTTGTTTTTTGTTTAATATTTCTTTTGTCGCATTTTGTATTTTTTCTTTTAGTTTTTCATCAACTTCTTCCGCTGTCCATTTTTCTTGGTTGACATTTTGGTACCATTCATAATAAGATACTGTGACTCCGCCTGCATTTGCTAGGATGTCTGGCAGTATTAAGGTATTTTGAGATTCTAGGATTTTGTCGGCTTCAGGGGTTGTCGGTCCATTTGCTAGTTCTACGATTATTTTGGCTTTTATTTGATTTGCGTTTTTTTCTGTAATTTGGTTGGATAGGGCTGCTGGGACTAAGATGTCGCAATCAAGTTCAAGGAGTTGTTGGTTGGTGATTTGTGTTGTGTTTGGTGTGCTTGTTAAGGATCCTGTTTCTTTTTTGTGGGCTAGTGCTTTTCTACATTGATTCCTTTTTGATTGTAGATTGCTGTGGAAGAGTCTGACAGTGCGATGATTTTTGATTTGTTTTGGGTTAGGAGTTTTGCGAAGTTGTTTCCGGCGTTTCCGAATCCTTGGATTGCGATAGTTGCATTTTCTAGTGTTGGGATTATTTTGGTTTGTTCGATTGCTTTTTGGAGTGCGAATTGTCCACCTCTTGCTGTTGCTGTGTCTCGTCCGAGGGAGCCTCCGTTTTCTAGGGATTTTCCTGTTACTACGCCACGAGCTTCTTGTGTTGAAATGTTTTTTTCTTTTGAGTATTGGTCGACCATGATATCCATGATTTTTGCATTGGTGTATACGTCCGGTGCTGGGATGTCTTGTGTTGGTCCGATGACGGGGGCTATTTTTTTTATGAAGGCTCTTGTTATGTTTTCTATTTCTTGGTTTGATAATTTTTTTGGGTCACATATTATTCCACCTTTTCCGCCTCCTAGTGGAAGGTTGACTGTTGCTGTTTTTATTGTCATCCATATTGCTAGAGCTGAGACTTCGTTTAGGTTGACTTGTGGATGGTATCTGATTCCGCCTTTGTATGGTCCTAGTAGTGAGTTGTGTTGGATTCTGTATCCTGTGAAAATTTTTGTTGCCCCGTCGTTCATTTTGACTGAAAAGTTTACCTTGGTTTCTCGTTCAGTGTTTAAAATTATGTCGAGTTTTTCCTGAGAGAGGTCTAATTTTTTCGCGGCTTTTTTGATTATTGTTTTTGCGTTTTCTAGTTCCATTATAGTTTAATTTAGTTTTTGTTTTTAATTGTTTGTAAGCGTTGTTTACCATTTATTATAAGTATAAGGTGTTTTTGTTTTTTATGATTAGAGTTAAAGTTAAGAAATTGAAAGAGAATGCGATTGTGCCGAGTTATGCGTACAGGTTGTGATTGCTCTGGTTACTACGGCGGAAGTTGAAGAGGTTGGGGAGTTGGGTGAGAGTGTTAGGGGGGATGGTGGGCTTGGGAGTACTGGCAGATAATATATGATTTAGCGCAATAGTCTTTATAAATTTAGAATGGGTTGATTTTTTTATGATTATTGGAATTACTGGAACATTGGGTGCAGGAAAGGGAACTGTGGTTGAGTTTTTGAAAGAGAGAGGTTTTGTGCATTATTCGGTTCGGGATTTTTTGGTTGAGGAGATTTTGAAGAGGGGGCTTGAGAGTAATCGAGATAATATGGTTTCGGTTGCTAATAATTTGAGAGCGAATTTTGGTCCGAGTTATATTGTTGAGCAACTATATGAGATGGCAGAGAAGTCAGGTGAGAATTGTGTTATTGAAAGTATTCGTTGTCCGGGCGAAGTGGATGCTTTAAGGAACAAGGATGGG
>DAOWCW010000007.1 GCA_030639395.1 archaeon | reverse complement strand
TGGTATCAGGAAATCTTTGTATGTTGATATTTTTGCTAGAGAGAAAGTTTCTATTGGTGTGAATTCTAGTTCATGGGTTGCGAGAGATGGAATTGATATTTCCTCTTCGTTGAAAGTTAGATTTAGGGCTTCGGTTCCCATGTTTGTTAGTTTGAGTTTTGGAGTTTGGCTTGAAAAGATGAAGCCGGGTTTGATTTTGAGAATTTGGGTGTATGTCTCGTTTGTGTTTTCGTTGATTAGAATGTTTTTTGAAATTGTAAAATTTCGTTTTATTGTTGTTGATTGGAGTGTGTTAATTTCTTTGTAGAGGATGTTTTCGATTTGGAGCGTTAGATTGTTTTCCGTTCCGGTGTAGATGTAGAGGTAGTGTGTTTTGTTGTAAAAGAAGATGTCGGTTTCTAGAGTAATTTGCTTTCTGCCTTCGAAGAATTTGATTTGGGATTTTTCTATTTGTTTTGTAAATTCTCCTGGAGTTGTGATTGTTGCTAGGATTGTTTCACCTGGTTGGGTTTGATTATTTTGAAATTCTAGAGTTGGGGCTGCTGATACTAGAACTAGAAGATAGAAAACAGAAGATAGAATACATAGTTTATTGCAGGATTGTTGCGTGGTTGCGTTTTGATATTTATTTTTTTTCATTATTAGCGAGATTAGGTTATTGTAAATTTATTTGGACATGTCTCGGAGTTTTTTGAATGTGTCTGACATTGCCTTGTCTCTTCTGTCGTGAGGTCTTCTTTGTGGTGGCTGACTTCGAATTGGTTGCATTGATCTTTGTTGTGGTGGCATAATAGGACGAGGTCTTCTTATTGGTGGGAATCCTGGTCGTGGCGGGAATCCTGGAGGACGTGGTCCAGATGATGTAGTTGAATCTCTTCCTTTATCTTTTTTGAATTTTGTTTTAATTTGAAACCAGTATAATTTTAATTGTTCTCTGTAAACGTATGCTATCGCTCCTAGGGTTATTAGGATTAAAATTATTAGAACCCAGATCCACCATGCTGAATCTTCTGTTGAGTCCGTTTTTGTTCGGCAACAGGTTTGACCGAGACTGCAGGAGTATGCTGACATTGGTTCTTGAAATTCTGAGCAGGAGTCCATACATGTGTAGAAGTTTGTTTCGCATTCGCTCTCTTGGACTCTTGCTTCGCAACTTCCGGTGCAACAGTTATTTGTGTCTGTGGCTGTTCTCGAATTTCCGGTACATACTTTGTCGTATGTGCATTCTTGTCCATTATATTCTGAACATGTTTTGAGATTTTGTGTCATACAACATGTGTCTGACAGTGAGGGGCAAAAATAGTTGTTGCCGACATCTTCGGATTCTAGGCATTCGGTTGAAGGGATGCAAAAATAAGAGGCTTCTGAGCAATATGTTATGCTGCTTTCTGAGGATGATAATCTGCCTGATCTTCCTTCTAGTGCCCATAATGCTATTGCTGTTTCTATTATTGAATTTTGCCAGCATCCGTTTGAGCCTTGTGAGAATAATAGCCATTCTTTTGCTTTTGTAATTTGTTCTGCATTTGAGCTTGATAGTGCGAGCAGGGCTAGGCTTGTGTCATAATATTTGTTGTAGGCTGTTGACGTTGCCTCCCAATAGTTACCGAGTTTTTGTTTTGATATTAGGGAACTTGCGTAATCTTCGTAGTTTGTTAGAATGTAGATGAATGCTTCTGGGAGGTATCTTTCGTTTGTTTCTGATATTGCGATTATATATGGTATGAATTCTTCGACATTGTGGCCAGTTTCTAGTAACGCTAGGGTTGCCCATGCTGTTGATTCGTAGTCGCATGAGCTATCGCCGAAACATTTTGATTTTACTCTTAGGTTTACTGAGCCAAATGCTGGAGCTGATGATGTTCCTTCGAGGACGTAGATTGTTGGGGAATTTTTGTTCTGGTAGATTAGGTTTGCTATGAAGTCTTGGTCACATTCTATTTGGAATTTTTTGTCGTAACAGTCATTGGAAATTTCTAGCCAAAAACTTGCTTGGGCTTTTGTTAAGCATGGACCTGCGTCTGTGTCGATTTTTTTGTTTTCGTTGACATTAAATGTATAGTCGTTCGCGTCGTAACCTACGTGGCATTCTGCTGCTTCGTTTGAGTCTTGCTGGAGATACCAGATTAAATCTGTTGGTGTTTTGTTTTGAGAGAGAAGCCATTCTTCGGATAGTTCGGTGTCTTCGCCTGCGTGTTTTAAGGCTATGATTGCTAGGGCGGTGTCTAGGATATTGCCCCAGTTGTCTGAGTGTTCTCTGGTTTTTAATTCAGATACACAGTCATCGAAAATGTTGTCTGGAGTTGCGAGGATTGTTAGCGCTAGTTCTTGGGTTGTTAAGGTGGAGCAGTCGAGAGCTTTTTCTTCTAGGCATTCAAAAGCGTCTTCTATTTTTGTTGAATCTGATTCTTCGTCTGTTGTTTCGTTGTCTGCGGCTAGAACTAGGGAAAATGAGAATAGTATTAATAATAAGGTAAGGAATGTCATGCTCTTTTTCATAGAGGGAAGAGGGTTGGGATGTTTATAAAAGTTTAGAAATAGATACTTATGTTGGTGGCTAGACTTGGTCTTTGTTTTTTGTTTTATTACTGAAAGATATTGATTCCCTTAACCTACTTAAAATATATTAAGTGTTTCTTGTAGGTCAATTTAGTTGTCATTCATAGTCTTATCATTTTAAATTTGACCTTTATTTTTTGGCTTAACATAGAAAGATTCTGATATTTTTGATTTTGTTCTGTGTTGATTCTAGAATACTAATGAAAAGTTTTATAAACTTTAAGTGGTTATAACTAGTTATAATGGCTACTACAATTCAAATATCTGATGAAGTGAAAGTGTTCTTGGATAAGATGAGGTTGTTTAAGCGGGAGAGCTATAATGATGTTATTGAGTTTATGATTGAGGATAGTTTGGAATTGAATGAGAAGACTAGGCTGGAAATTGAGGAAAGGAGAAAAAGTGATAGGGTTATTCCTCACGAAGAGGCAATGAGGCGTCTTGGTTTATGAGTTTTGGGCTTTCTTGGAGAGAGGGTGCCTTGAAGGACTTGGATAATTTGGAGATTTTTTTGAAAAAGAGAATTGTTAAGAAGATTATGGAGTTTGTTGAGTCTGAAAGCTTTCATGGAATAAAAAAAATGTATGGTTCCGATTGCATGTACCGATTGAGAATTGGTAATTATCGGGCTATTTTTGAAATGATTGATAGCGTGGTTGTCGTCACGAAGATTGGACATCGGGGCAAGATTTATTGAGGGGAGGGGCTGAATTTGGATTGTATATATTTTGAGCTTGGAATAAATGGCTAAATTTGACCTTTATTTTTTGGCTTAATGTAGAAAGATTCTGATATTTTTGATTTTGCTGCGAATGCTTTTTTAATTGTGTAGTTTATTGGATTTTTCATTCCGGGAACTGGTGGCGCTGTTATTCCGAATTCTTTGTAGATTGGTTTGTCGTAATTTGGGGGAAGGCGCTTGTTTTTCATTGACCATGCGATTTGGGATTTTATGTAACCTTGTTTTAGTGGGGCGTAGTTTTTATTATTCCATATTTCTATTTTTTCTTCGATGTAGTCTTGAGGGAACTCTAGAGATGTGAAAAATGAGAGAAGTAGGGAAAGGGCTCGTTTTCGGCCGTCGGTTGGGATTCCTTTTAGGAGTTTTTTTATTATTGGTGGGAACATGTCGTTTGTTATTGTTAGACCTTTTAGGTCGATGCCTTTGCCGTCGTATTTTTTTTCCGTTTCTTTTGGTTTTGATTTTTCGGCTTCTCTTAGGGCTTGGGTTAAAAGTTGAGTTGCTTCGCCTTCTATTGAATCTGGCATGAAGGATTTGGTTTTTATGATTTTGAGTGGGTCGGCATCTGAAGGCTTGAAAGTTTGAATTTGGAATTTATCTAAGGGGATTGAAGCATAGGCGGTTTTTTCGTGAAGGGAGTATGGGACTCGGAATAGGTGGCGAGGTGAAACTAGGACTATATCGACTGAGTCTTCTGTTGATTTGATTGTAATTTCTTCTTTGAATTTTGGTTGGACGTTTTTTTGTTTGATGCCTCCGAATGAGCTTGTAACCTCTAATTTTGCTGTATTAATTTTGCAAGTTGTGCAGTATTGGATTTCTCTTTGTGATATCCTTTTCATTTTTCCGTTGCAACCTGGGCATATCATGTCTTTTCGGTTTGATATCATGGATTCAAGCTGAGTTTTGCATTTGATATCTGGACAGACATACTTCCCGATTGATTTGGTTTTTGTTGGGCTTGCGCATTTGGGACAAAGGTGTTCGGAGACGAGTTCACCTTGTTCAATTAGCTTTTCTTTGCTTGAGAGTTTTAGAATTTCTTCGTTCATTGGGTTTCTTATTTTTTTGAAGAGATATTGGGCGATTGCTCTTGGCCAGTCTGGAAATTGGTCTTTTGTTATTTTTCCGTTTAGTTCTTTTGGGAATGCTTTGAATGGGATGATTAAGTGAAAGCCTTTTGAGCCTGAGAATTTGATGCCTATATTGTGGACGCCGTGTTTTTCGAGCTGTTTGATTAGGAGTTTTGCTGCGATTTTTCCGTAATCTAGGAATGGTGAGTCTATGTCTATTAGGAGATCCCAGCCTGTTTTGATTTTGTTGTATTGTTCTGGTGTCATATCAGTGTTGATGTCGAGGGGATTTTGCCAAATTTCTTCGGAACAGTGGAATGAAGTTGCACCTTGTTTTGCTTGGCTGAGGATGTCGGATGGGTAGTCGAATGTATCTGGGCGTTTTGCAAAGAATTTGTTGTTGTGGTTTGCGACGGTTTCCCTGTGTTTGCAGAAGTCGAACATGGCTTGTTGGATGTCGAGGCGTGAGTAATGCAAAAGGGCTATGTTTTCTACTCGCGAGGGATTAGGTGTTGGGAGTTGAGAATTGGGTGTTGCCATGATTAGGACAGGTAGATTTTCTTAATAAATGATGTGTTACTCTGGTGCAATAATGTTTAAATAAGAAGTTGGGGTTTCTCAAATATGATATTAAAATTAGATGAACCGGGTCTTCTTTCTGATGCTATTAATATTATTTCTAATGTTGTAACGGAGGTTCGAATTAAGTTGCTGGAGGATGGTTTGAGTATTGTTGCGGTTGATCCGGCGAATGTTGCTTTGGTGATTTTTCGTTTGCCGAAGGAGTCTTTTGCTGAATATGATGCTGGGAATGAGGTTTGGGGTGTGAATCTGGCGGATTTGAAGAAGATTATGAGGAGAGCTTCGGGTGCTGCGAGTGTTACTTTGGAGGAGGCTGAGGGGAAGTTGAAGATTACAATTTTTGATAAGATTAAGCGGAATTTTAGTTTGGCGTTGATTGAGGTGAGTGCTGAAGACAAAGATATTCCGGAGTTGAATTTTGGAGCGAGGGTTGAGATGAATGCTAAGGATTTTGCTCAGGCTATTGAGGATGCGGTAATTGTTGCGGATTCGTGTGCTTTTGTTTTGTCTTCGAAGGTTTCAGATGAGCATGATTCTACTGGTTCTAATGAAGATGTTTTTGCTATTGAGGGAAATGGGAGTTTGAATTCGGCTCGGGCTGAGTTTTCTGGTGGGGATATTGAGATGTTTGGGAAGGGGAGAAGTAAGTACTCGTTGGAATATTTGATGAAGTTTGTGAAGGGTATGAAGATTTCGGATAACGTTGTTGTGAATTTTTCGGATGATTATCCTTTGAGGTTGGATTTTCCTGGAGAGAAGATGGGGATTGGGTTTGTGCTCGCTCCGCGGGTGGAAAACGATTAGGGTTTTTGGAGTGTGGTGACGTGGAGTTTAGTTGATTGGGAGGTTTTTTATATCATGAGTTGTTTGTTATTTTATGATGAAAGGTAGGTTTGGGCAGGTGACGATTTTTATTATTGTTGGGATTGTTATTGTGATTGCGGTTTTGGGTTTGATTTTTTTAATGGGGCAAGATGGTGAGGTTGTGAGACCTAGTGATTTGGGTCCGAGAAATTTTGTTACGTCGTGTATTAGAGAGGTTGTGAGTGATTCAATTGACAAGATAATGAGAAATGGAGGGGAGGCTTTGGCGTCACAGGCGATTTCGTATAAGGGTGAGGAGTGGAATTACTTGTGTTATCAAGCGGATTTTTATCAGGGTTGTTACAATATTCATCCTATGTTGGAGATGCAAATAGAGAGGGAGATAGAGAGGGATACAAGTGTTGGGGTACAGGGTTGTTTTAATGCGATGAGGGAGGATTTTGAGGATCGGGGTTTTGATGTTAGTGGGGGTGGAACGGAGTATTCTGTTGATTTGTTGCCTAGTTATGTTGCTGTTGATTTGAAGAAATATATTGAGATTTCGGATGAAGCTGGGACACAAGCTTTTGATGATTTTGGGCTTGAGATTGTGTCGCCGATTTATGATTTGGTTCGGGTATCTAGAGAGATTGTAAATAGTGAATCGCAGTTTTGTCATTTTGAGTATAATGGTTATATGTTGCTTTATCCTAAGTATGATATTAGGCGGGTTGATTATCAAGATAGTAAGATGTATAGGGTGATTGATCGGTGGACTGGGGATGAGTTTAAATTTGCTGTGAGGAGCTGTGCGTTTGCGCCGGGAATATGAAAATTTTCAATTTTCATGGGGTTTTGGGGTTTTGGTCATCTGCGGACATGACTCTGGTAAGCCCTGGTTTTGGGGTTTTGGTTAGGGCTTCGCCCGACTTGGTGGCTTGGAGGTTTAGACTGTGAGGCAACTTGATGAACTTGGAAGAAAGCTTTGGGTTTATATTAAATATCTAAAGAGGAAAGATGAAAAATAAAATGAATAGAAAATTTGTTGCTGGGATTGAAGTGGTTTTGATGATTGTTTCTATTTTTGCGTTTATGTATTTTGTTGGTTTTACTGAAGATGTTTTTATTTTGGTTTCGGCTGAAGAGGAAGATGAAAATTTTCGGGGTTTTCTTGATAGGTTTGTTGGAGGGGAACTAATTGAGAATGAGAGCTGGGTGAATTATCCTATTTCTTCTAGTACCGATAATATTGGTTGTTGTTTTGCGAGTGTGGATGGGCAAATTTGTGGGACAGCTAGTCCGGAGAATTGCATTAGTGATTCACCTTTTGCCGAGGGTGCGCTTTGTGCTGCGACTTCGTTTTGTGAGAAAGGATGTTGTTATAATGAGGCGGCTGGGATTTATGATAAGAATGTTTTGGAGTTTGTTTGTCCGACTGAATGGGTGAATGATCCTAATTGCAATATGCCTGAGGCTCGGTTTGGATGTTGTGTTTTGGGAACTGAAACTATTTTTGAGACGCGGGGTCAGTGTGAGGTTGATAGTTTGGTTCGGGCTATTGGAGATAGTGAGGTTGTTGATTGGAGGGATGATGTTGGAGAGGGAGCTTGTTTGTTTTTATCTGATGTGCAAAAGGAAGGAGCTTGTATTTTTGGAGAAGGGGGATGTAAGTTTGTGAATGAGGGTGATTGTTTTTCTTATGATGGAGAGTTCGCTGAGGGATATCTTTGTACTTCTCCTTCTTTGAATACGAGTTGTGAGATGACGAGGCAAACGCGTTGTGTTGATGGTAAGGATGGGGTTTATTTTGTGGATTCTTGTGGGAATATTGCTAACATTTATGATTCGGAGAGGATTGATGACTTGGATTATTGGGATATGGTTGCTGAGGCTGGGGAGCTTTGTGGGGATGATGATGTCGAGGGTGGGAATGCTGATAGTGTAAGCTGTGGAAATTGTAATCGTTTTTTTGGTGGGATTTGTGCTTCTGCTAGTGAGGATAGGTTTGAGGTTGATGCTGGTGATTTTTATTGTCGGGATACGTCGTGTATGTTTGATGGAGTGAGTTATGAAAATGGGGAGTCGTGGTGTGTTTATGACGGGGCGATTGGAAATGGGGATGATGTTGTTGGGTCTCGGCATTGGAAATATGTTTGTTCTCAGGGGGTTGTGCAGGTTGAGCCTTGTGCGGATTACAGGAATCAAATTTGTATTCAAAGCTCTATCGAGCTTAGTGGGGAGTCGGGGGAGGTGGGATTCTCTAATGCGGTCTGTATTGCTAATAATTGGAGGGCGTGTATTAATCTGAATAGTGAGGAAGATGGGGGAGAAGAGTGTGGAGATGTTTTGAATTGTAGGGTTGAGAGTATTAATATTGCTGAGAAGTTTAGTTTTGATATATGTGTGCCGAAGTATCCTGGTGGTTTTGATTTGAGGGATGATAGGTATCAGAAGACTGCGGAGAAACTTTGTGGAATGGCAAGTCAGACTTGTACTGTTGTTTATGCTCCGAAGACTTGGGGTGGATGTGAGCTTGTGGCTAATGGGGGGTGTTTGACGGAAATTTTTGCACAAGGGATGAATGATTTTTGTAGGGGACTTGGGGACTGTGGTGGGTCTGTTAATGTTTTGGGGGAGTGGTCTGGGAATTACAGGGTTACTAATTCTCCTGACTTAGGTGCTGGTTGGATTGAAGGATTAAAGGATTTGGCTGTGGCTGTTCCAGGGCAGTTTGCGGAGGTTGAGGATTATTCGGAGTTTTTGGAGGCGGCTGGGATTTTGGGGGGACCGGGTAAGCCTGGGGAAGCAGAGGTTGAAGAAGGGATTGATATGAGTATGATTGGGAGTGGGGTGGCTGGGCTTGGATATGCTGCTGGAGCCTATGCACTGGGGACAACCTCTGTATCTTTTGCCGCATTAGACTTTATGGCTAGTGCTGGTAGTGCTGGTGGAATTTATAGTGGACTGGCAGCTTTTGCTGGTGTTGCTATTGGAGCTGGGATTGGGATGGTTGCTGGGGCTATGTTGGCGAAATCTATGGGACTTAGTCCTGGGGGATCAATGCTAATGGCAATTGGAGGAGGAATGGTTGGAGCAGGTGCTATGATGGCATATATGTATGCAGGTGCTGCACTTGGACCTGTTGGGTGGGTCATTGCTATAATTGGTGTTATTATTATGATTATTGCTAGTTTTTTTGGTGGGTCTGATTGTCCTCCTGTTGATGTTGAATTTGAATGTAAGTCATGGCAACCTCCTCGTGGCGGGGATGATTGTGAGGAGTGCAATGGGGATCCCTTGAAGCCGTGTTCGGAGTATCGGTGTGAAAGTTTAGGTGCTGGATGTGAGTTGATTAATGTTGGAAGTGGGGATGAGCTTTGTGTAAATGGGAATCCGAATGATGCGACGGTCCCTGTGATTCGTCGGCAGAGTGGGATTAGTTTTGAAGATGGAAGTTATGAAGATAGGGAGGGTGGGTTTAGTGTTGTTAATGAGAATGGGGGTTGTCTTGATGCTTATACGCCGTTGGTGTTTGGAGTTGTGACGAGTGAGCCTACGCAGTGTCGGTATGACGTTGTCGCCCCAAATGGGCATGACTCTGGTGACCCTCTGGTGGAGTTTGAGGAGATGCGTTTTGATTTGGGAAGTAATAGTTATTTGTATAATCATACCGCAGTTTTCAGTTTGCCGGACCCGAGTCATGGGGAGAGTCAGGGGTCGAATTGGACTGGGGATTTGAATTTGTATATTAAATGTGTTGATAGATATGGGCTGGTTAGTCCTGGATTTTTTGAAGTTGGAATGTGTGTTCGTGAGGGGGATGATAGGACGGCACCGAGGGTTGTTGTGACTGAACCTGCTGGTGGTGGGATTGTTGGGTTTGATGTTGTGAGTCAGGATATTTTGATTGTGACGAATGAACTTGCGACTTGTAAGTGGGATTTGGCTGATGTTGATTATTTGGACATGGAGAATTCTTTGGTGTGTAATGATTCTTTGGCGAGTCCGTCGAATGTTTTTGGGTATGGTTGTAGCGGGGTTTTGCCAATTGGGAATTCTAGCATGGATTATTATGTGAAGTGTATGGATCAGCCGTGGGAAGAAAGTTTCGGTGAGAGGAATGCTAATGTTGAGAGTTTTGTTTTTAGTTTGAGGAAACCTAGTGCTATGATTTCGATTGATAGGATTGTGCCTGAAGATGATTTTGAGATTGGTAGTGATTTTGCGACGATTGATTTAAGGATTGCGACTTCTGGTGGTGGGGATTTTCATTTCTGTTCGTATTCGTTTTCTGGTTATGATAAAATGATTGCCATGTTTGAGACGGGGAATGATCGGACGCACTCTCAGGTTTTTAATTTGGCACCGGGAAGGCGGGAAATTTTTGTTGAGTGTCGAGATGAGACTGGGGATTTTGTTAGGAGCTCGACTGAGTTTGAGATTATTCGAGATAGTTCGGCGCCTCAGATTGCTCGGGTTTGGCAGATGGGTGGTTTTGTAAATTTGATTTTGAGTGAGAGAGGGGAATGTCGGTTTTCATTTGATGATTGTAGATTTGCTTGGAGTGAGGGTTATGATATTGGAAATGGTGAGGCCCGCTACGGGCATGACTCTGGTGAGCCCGAATTGAGGTTTGCGGTTGTTCGTGGAGAGAAATATCATATCAGATGTGCAGATGAATTTGGAAATATGCCGAATGGATGTTCTGTTGAGTTGGTGGCGATATGAAAGATTTTATAAATATGTGGAGGCTTAGTTTGATATGAAGAGTGGCTTGGATTCGGAGGAGATAATTAGAAAGATAAAGAGGCGACGTAATGATATTAGAAAGCTGGGTGTTAGGAGGCTTGGATTGTTTGGCTCGTATTTAAAGGGAACACAGAAGAGAGGGAGTGATGTTGATATTTTGGTTGAGTTTGATGGGTTGACATTGACGAAATATTGTGATGCTTTAAGATTGTTGGAAAAATTGTTTCGTAGAAAAATAGATTTGGTTATTGAGAAAGATTTGAAATCTGGATTGAGCTATGTAAAAAGGGAGGCTGTTTATGTTAAAATATAAACTTTATTTGGATGATATTTTGAAAGCGATTGCTCAAATTGAAAAGTCTTTGAATTCTAAAACTAGGGAATATTTTGAAAAAGATGTTGATGTTGCCGAGGCTACCGCCATGAGATTGCAAATTATTGGAGAGTCTATACATAAGCTTCCTGAAAAATTAAAGGAAAAACATGGTGAAATTAATTGGGATAATTTTGTTAGATTTAGGAATATTATTAGTCATGCTTACTTTAAGGTAAATCGGGAAATGTTATGGGATACTTCTAGAAATGACCTTGCAGAGTTGAAAAAGATTGTGGGGAGGATGAAAAATGAAAAATAGGGCACAGGTGACGAACGCTTCGCGCGGTGGTCGGTGGTCGGTGGTCGGTGGTCGGAGAATCAATAACCGAAAAGGGCAGGTGACGATTTTTATTTTGGTTGGGATTTTGATAGTTTCTGCTCTTTTGATTTTTTTTCTTTGGGCGAGACCGACTTATTTTTCTGATGGAACTGGGGTTAAGGGATTTGAAGGATGTGTTGAGGATGTGCTGGAGGATGGAATTGGAGAACTTGAGGGGAAAGCTGGTTTTGTTGATGCTGATTTTAGTTATGCTTATATGGGTGAGGATTTGACTTATCTTTGTTATACGAATGATTATTATCAGACTTGTACTGTGCAGGTTCCGTTTTTGAAGAATGTTTTTGAGGAGAATTTGGAGATGTTGATTCGGAATGAAATTGATGCTTGTTATGATGCGAGTTTGGAAAGTTTGAGGAATCAGGGTTATGAGGTTGTTTCTGGAGGTGTTGATTATGAAGTTGCGATTGAGCCTGGGGCTGTTCGACTAGAGATTGATGCTCCGACTTCTGTTGGGTCGAGTCAGTTTGCTCGTTTTAATGTGGGAGTAAATGCTCCGGTTTATGAGATGGTGATGATTGCGACTTCGATTTTGCAGTTTGAGAGTAAATATGGGGATGCTGATGTTTCACAGATGGTGCTTTTTTATCCTGATTATTATATTGAGAAAGTAAAGAGAGGAGAGGGAACGACAGTTTATATTTTGGAGCACAAGGTATTTGGAAATAAATTTAAATTTGCTAGTCGGAGCTTGGTGTTTCCGGCGGGATATGATTTTAGAGGTGATAGATGAAAAGTGAAACTGAGATTTGGATGAGGCAAGCGGAAGCGGACTTGAAGACTTCTAAGTATAATTTGGATGGAGGGATTTATGTCAAGAGATGATTTAAATTTAATTAAGAAGAAAGTGGGGCCTTTTTTGAAAAATGTTGGTGTTAAAAAGGTTGGTATATTTGGAAGTTATGCTCGGGAGAACAAAAGACAAATGTTAAAAATAAAAGGGGGCTTGGAAAATAATGAATAAATTATTATTTGGATTTGTTTTGCTTTTGTTGGCTGGATTGGGGATGGCTGCGACTAGTGAACCTAGTTATTGTTGTGAGCGGACGACTTCGGGGGCGTGGTGTGTTAATGATGAACAAGGGGCTTGTGCTTCTGGTTATAATTCTGCACCGACTTCTTGTGATACGACTTCGTATTGTAGACTTGGGACTTGTTACGATAGCGAGGAGGGAATTTGTATGGGAAATACGCCACAGAGGGTTTGTAATGACAATGGTGGGACTTGGGACGTGAGGGAACCTGAGGAAGTTCCGCAATGTCAGTTGGGATGTTGTGTTATTGCTGACCAGGCGGCGTTTGTTTCGTTGGTTCGATGTAAGAAATTGTCGACTTTTTTTGGTGTTGAGAATGATTATCGGACTGATATTAATAATGAGGTAAGTTGTATTGCTGAGGCACAGGCACAAGATGTTGGGGCGTGTGTTTATGAGAAGGATTTTGAGAGGCTTTGTGAGTTTACGACTCGTGGTGAATGTAGTGCTAATGAAGTTGTCGAGGTAACAGGTGACGGGTCGCAAGTGGCGGGTGGGAATTTTACTATTTCTAGTGAACGGACTTTTTACAAAGATTATCTTTGTTCGGCTGAGGAATTAAGTACGTCTTGTGCACGACAGACTTCTACAACTTGTAATCAGGGTGATGTTTTTTGGGTAGATTCTTGTGGAAATAGGGAAAATGTTTATTCGGACGATAAGGCTCGGAGTTGGAATAATGGTCGGGTTTTGGAGGCAAGTGGAGTTTGTGGTGCTAATGATGGGTCGGATATTGGTTGTGGAAATTGTGATTATTTGTTGGGAACTCGGTGTGCTGAGTTTGATGGACTCATTGGGGGTCCGAGTGATGGAGATCATTATTGTCAGAAGACTGAGTGCGTAGATCGGAATGGGAATGAGAGAATTAATGGGGAATCGTGGTGTGTTTATGATGGGGTAGTTGGTAATGGGTTGGATACAGTCGGGTCGAGATATTATAGGGAGGTTTGTGTTGATGGTGATGTGAGGGTTGAGCCTTGTGCTGATTATCGGAATGAGATATGTTTGGAGGGTTCGATTGAAACGAGTGTTGGGGCGTTTGGGACGGCGGCTTGTCGGGTGAATCGGTGGCAGGATTGTGTAATGCAGGGAGACGAAGGAGATTGTTCGAATATTGACAGGAGAGATTGTTTGTGGTTGCCGTCGGTGTTGGGAATGATTTTGGGTGGACAGGGTCAGGGTGATTCGGTTACTTATTCCAATCCTACAGCTAGTGAGCCGATGTTTAACAATCCTACGACTGCACCGATTACTGGGAGTTCAATTTTTGGCGGTGGAGATAGCGAGGAAGATGGTGGAGATTCTGCAACTACGACTAATAGGCTGAATGGGATTTGTGTTCCTAATTTTCCTCCTGGTTTGGAATTTTGGAAAGAGGGAAGTGCTCAGCAAATTTGTGGGCAAGCGAGTGCGAAGTGTATCGTTGTTTATGAGAAGGGGTTGATTAGTGGAGAGGAGATCACAGAAGGGGCTGAGTGTTTGGAGAGTGCTTGGGCTGAGAGTGCTAATAAGATTTGTACGGCACTTGGAGATTGTGGTGGTGCAGTTAATTATGATGGGGCTCGTAGTAATGATGGATATAAGTGGGTTGTTGATGGGGAAGAGAAAAGTCTTTAGAATTTTTGGTAGTGAATTGTTGTTGACAACGGGTGTAAGTTTCTCTTGGGGCTTGGTGAGTAAGAAGTTTTTTTGGGATAATTATGTTGTTGCTTTGAGATAGTGAATAACAGGTAGGTTTTTAAGGTGATTTTATTGGGTTGGTTATAATATAATACACGAAACCGATTAGGATACATTGATGACTTGCGCTTTTGCGTGGTGACTTTTAAAGATTTGTGTTTAGAGGAAGTTGAGTTGGACTTTTTTATTGGAATACCTTATGGGTACTGATAGAATATGTTTGGTTTTTGGTTTTTGGTTTAGATGGTTCTTTTTGTTTAATTTAACTTTATAGGAGGATTTATGGTGGAATAGGTAGGTTGTTGTATTGGTGAAGTTTGTTTTTTAATTTAATTTTTATTGGAGGAGAATGTTATGAAGAAAAATGTTAAGGTAACAGCTGTTATGACAGTGGCTATGCTTGTGTTGTCGGCAAATTGTTTTGCGTGGACCATCACTGGTGGAACTGCGAAAAATACGAACGAAAGACAGCAACAGCAGACCAATAGAAATGATAAGCAGTGGAAACCTCAGGTTTCTCAGGAAACTTTAAACGCGGGGAAAGTAGTTGTTAATAAACTTTTTCCTATTACTGGAACTGCGGAAGATCTTCTTGATGGAATGGAATGGGCTGCCGATCGACAAAGAGAGATTGGGGGCGTTCCGCCTACTGGTTCTACTGTAAAAAGGACTAGGTAATAAGTGGTTTAACTTGGAGCTTCGTTTGAAATTATTTTTGGACGGAGCTTCGTCTTTAAAGGAGAGTGCGATGAAGAAATTTGTTGTGATGCTGATTGTTTGTATTGGAATATTGGTTGGAGGATGTGTTGCCTCTAAGGATAGTCGATTTGGGCAAGGGCGAGAGCAACAGGTTGTGCAAAATGGGCAACAAATGTATAAAGGCAAAATGGATGATGGAGGTCATTACGAGGGATGGATTTTAAATGATGTGCCGCATGGTTTCGGAACGTATGCTTGGACCAGTGGTAAAAAATATGTTGGTCAGTTTGTGGATGGTAAGTATGCCGGACAGGGAGTGCTTACTTTTGCAAATCGCCTGAAATATGTTGGTCAGTTTGTGGATGGTAAGCCTCATGGGCGAGGAGAAAACCATATGTTAAATGGAGTTTTTGTTGGTGAATTCAGAAATGCTGGATGCTACAAAGGTGTCTTTACTGGCAAAGATGGAATTGTTATAATTGGGGTATTTATGGGTGGAAAAAAATCTGGCACCATAGCTTACCCTGATGGTCGTGAATATGAAGGTGAGTGGGATGGTAATGCTAAATTTGTTGGTGCAGTTAGCATGTATGATTATTGGATACATGAGCGTCCGCATGGTTTTGGGAAAATGACGTATCCTGACGGCACAACTAAGATTGGTATGTGGTGGAAAGGTAAGTTCAAGGGATAGGCATTTAGAAAAAATCGTGAAAAAAGTGATATAGAAACGGGAGTTTAGTCTTTGAAATTTATGTATGGGTTGCTTCTGGCTTCTCATACATAAATTTTTTTATATTATGGTTACCATTGGTTGCCTTTTGGTTAGATTATATTGGTGATTTGTCTGTCTGTCTTGAGAGATAATAGAATTTATAAATAAGGGATACTGTTAGTCTTTATGAGAATTGGTGTTTTTGGGAAGAGGCCCTCTTCGGGCATGACTCTGGTGAGCCCGGGTGTTGCGGTTTTGCAGGTTTGGTTGTTGGTTTTTGGGTTTGTTGCTGTTTCTTATGGGGTTGGACTGGTGAGTGGGGAAAAAAGTATATGCTGGAATGGTGAAACAGTTAGTTCTCCTAGTGAATGTCCTCCTTATGAAAAAATATCGGAAAGTGAGGGTGCTGGTGGTGGTGCTAAAGAGAATATGGGGGATAAGGAGGCAGGAGATAGCGGTGGTGCCGAGAGTGGATTGCTCAGTCTTATTCAATATCCTTTTGGGATAGGTGAAAAAGGCGCGGAGGGGTGGAAGATAGTTGGGGGAAGAGCCGATGCTTTGGTTACTGGGTTGCAGTGGGCTGGTATTGCTTATATGGGAGGGCAGTTGCTTGGGGGTATGTTTGGTTTTAGTGATGTTAATACTGAGGCTTTGTCTACTGCTTTAGCTGCGGGGGTTGGGGTATATAGGGCATTGGAGACTTACGCTTTTACTGGAAAAGGTGCTATTATAGGGAAGGAAGGTTTTCTAAGTGTAAATCCCGGAGCGGTTGGCCTTGCAATTGGGGTTATTGTTTTTATAGCCATGTATAAGGATGTTGAGAC